>JACDEG010000108.1 GCA_013816505.1 Pyrinomonadaceae bacterium
CTTCATACACGGCTCCCATCCCGCCAAGGCCTGCCAACTGATCCAACCGATACCGCTCCTCAATAACCCGCTCGACGGGCAGCGTCAGCGTCAACTCGCTTTGATCTTTAGCGCAGAACTCCACAGAGTTATCAAAACAGGCTCCGCACGTCGGACACTCTCTGAGCAAATTGATGTCTTGTTTTTCAATCCGCGCCAGTACTTCATTCTTGATTCTTTGTTCGCGCGTGAGGCGCTTCGTGAGCCGGACATTCTCATAGACGACGGCGACCTGGTTGGCGACCGCCTCCAGCAATTGGCGGTCGGTGGCGGTGTAGGGAATCTCCGACTTTTTCTCGCCGAGCAAGAACAGCCCGGCCAATCGTCCGCTGGTGCTGCTTACCGGCACGATCAGATTAGTACCGAGTTTGGCGAGCCACGCTTTTTCAACGAACGGCAAGTTGTTCTTCGGCGGCAATGGAAACTCTACCGCGTGCCCTTGCGTTTCCATGAAGCGAAGCAGCCGGAACTCGGCTGGGATGCGCAAACCATGCGCAGTCATGCCGGAAGAGTAACCGAGCAAAAGATCACGCCGCTCTTCCTCCTGGTGGAAAAGGTACATGTGCTCAGGATGTAAAGCCTGTTGTACCTGTCGGCTGACGTGTTTAGACATCTCCGGCAGTGAGTCGAGGCGCTTGAGGTCGTCGATCAGTTCGCGCAGGATTTGTTCTTGATTGTAGGCTTCGCGGAAGAACTTACGATCAACCCATTCGCTCAAAGTGCGGCGGAACATCAAGCTGAAGGCGGCAATGAGCAGCAAATAAAAGTAGATGGAATTTTGAAAGAGTATCTCCGGCAGAGTCCGGTTCGGGTTGGCGATAAGGGTCACAAGGAGTCCGATGATCGGCAGCGTGAAGATGATCCGCAACCCATTCGTGGCGAGCAGATACTGCACGCCTCGACGGATAATCAGGCTGACCGGGATCACCTGATGGCGTAAGATCGCGTAGGCAAACGACACTGGCACCAAGGAAATCGCAAGCAACACAATGATGGCGACCATGAACCATAAAGTGGTCGGTATAAACACCCCGAAGACGACAAAAACCTCATAATATGCAAACGCCGGCAGGAAACCGATGATGCTGCCTGCCACGACGACGCGCATTTTGCGCCGCGAGACCAGGCTCGACTGCCGGTAGTTGATGACTAACGACACCAGCCCGCCGATGACATAGATTAGCAGTTCAATGTTAAGGAGGTTGCTAATCAGTGGGAACTCTCTTGAAACATCAAAGAACCGCTCCGGCGCTTTGACCCACAACCAACCTTTCAACAAGTAGAAAGGCGTCCCTAACAACCGCGGCAGGTAGAGGTAATATTCAAATCGTGGGAACCGGCGTAGCAACGGGGAACGCTCTGGGAAGACAAGGAAGAAGTGCAAAAAGACCGCGGGGATAACAGACATCACTGCATAAGCCGCGATAAAAGCGCCGAGGAGCCACCACGGTAAACCTTCTAACATAAGGCTCGGTCGATGCAGCAACATTCCTGAAGCAAACATTCCGAGCATCAGTGCCAACAGCAGCGCCTGCTTATCATCTGGCCGCAGTAAGAAGACCGCCACACCTGTGAGGAAGAAGATGGTAGGGACGACGAGAAACGATAGGATGATTATGACCAACTGCCAGAACGGGATGGGTATCGTCCGCAGCGTTAGCTCCTGCGTCTGTCCGTTGCGCCAGATAACAATCGTGTAGTGACTACCAGGCACGATCTGATCGAAGACCGCCCACCATTGGAGTCTGTTTTTAAACGGCTGACCATTGAGTGCAATAACCTCGTCACCGTCTCGCAGAGCGGATGCGGGGTTGCCGGGAACATCATTAGCGATCTGCACGCGGTCATCTTGTCCTACAAACCACCCCGGCGTGCCAGCGGGGTAGCTAAAAACATAGAAGTAGCCGTGCACTCCAATGTAAACAGACATCAGAGTGAAGAAGAGTCCGACGAGAATGAGCCGTCGTCGCCCGGTTGAACCAGACTTCATCTCGTGTTTTTCCTCATCACCGCGAGCGACATCCGTGTTTAGCAGTAAGGTCGGAGAACGCGATAAATCTTCTTCCCTTGTTTCCTGTAAATCGGAGTTGTCCGCGGCAATCAACCGCGCCGCCACTTCATGCGCCGGCACATTCATGAAACTCCCCGTCTTCTCATACGCTGCCAGAAGCGACTCGACTTCCTGCTGCAACGCTTTGTCTTCACCACATACTTTATCCAAATAGTCTGCACGCTCGCTGGCCTTCAGCGTCAAAGCTGATTGAAAGATGCTCTCGATCTGCTGCCAACGTTCAGCGTTCATCTCTGCTTCTCGCCATCCATCTCACGCCTCAGCCACGCCTTTGCTAACGCCCAGTCGCGGATCACCGTGTTCTCTGACACTCCTAAAACCGCCGCCGCCTCTTCCACAGACAGCCCGCCGAAATACCGCATCTCGATCACCCGTGCTTTTCGATTATCGATTTTAGCCAAACTCTGTAGTGCTTCGTCGAGCGCCAACATCTCCGCCGACTGCACGGGTGACATCAGCGCTGCTTCATCGAGCGCCAACCGCTCGGCTCCGCCACCCCGCTTAGCCCGGTGCTGCGTGCGCGCATGATCGACAACGATGCGACGCATCAATTGCGCGGCGATGGCGAAGAAGTGGGCGCGGTTCTGCCAATGCACCTGCCGCTGATCGATCAGCCGAAGATAAACCTCATTGACAAGCGCGGTGGTCTGTAAGGTGTGGCCCGCGCGCTCGCGACGCATGTAACGCTTCGCAAGTTGGCGCAGGTGGTCGTAAACCAGTGGAATTAGTTGGTCGAGAGCTTCGCGGTCGCCGTCGCTCCAGGCAAGGAGCCTTTGGGTGACGTCATGTTGTGAAGGAGTCGTCATCAGGGCTGGTCCTCAAGCGACCGGGCATTCAGCGGTAGAGCGATCTACGATTGGGCAATGATAACTGCGCGGGCGGAGCGGAGTATAGCAGATTGCCGAAAAGCGGTTTGGAGAAGCCCAGCGGGCGAAAAGATTTATGTGTGCGCGGTTGTGTCTGCCGGGCCGGATTGTCGCGTAAAGAGAATGAGAGCGCGAAAAACTTTGTACTTCGTAAGCTAAGGAAGAACCGATGAAACGAAATAACTTATGGCAGATAATCGTGATCAATCTGATCGCAAGCGGCCTCTTAACGGTGTCGGTCGCCAGCCAGACTAATCCGCAACACCCAACAGATGCAGTGACCTACAACAACCTCGGACTAAAACATGCTCAGGAAGGTCGCTACCGCGAGGCGGTCGAAGCCTACAAACAGGCGCTCAGGATTGAACCGCAGCTCGCTGAACTGCATTTCAATCTGGGCACCGCATATTACAAAGCAGGCCGTTACGAAGAGGCCATCATCTATCTCAAACGAACCATTAATCTCAAGCCCGATTACGCTAAGGCTCATAATAACCTCGGACTGGCGCTGTCCTATTCCGGTCAGCGCAAAGAGGCCATCGCGGCTTACCAGCACGCGCTCAAACTCGACCCTGATCTGGCCGGGGCACACTGTAATCTCGGCACTGAATACTACGACCTCAGTCAGTACGAAGATGCCATCAAGTCTTTCAATCGTGCTATTCAACTCAACCCGACATTTGTCGAAGCGCTCAACAATCTGGGCATGGCTTATGCCGACTCCAATCGGAGCAACGAAGCGGTCGAGACTCTCACACGGGTGATGAGCATCAAGGCTGACCTGCCGGAAGCGCACTACAATCTCGGTTATACATACAACAAGGCGAACCGGCACACTGAAGCTATCGGCGCGCTCAAGCAAGCGATCAGTCTCAAGCGAGATTATGCGATGGCGCACGGCTTGTTGGGTGCTGTGTACGCTGCATCAGGCGACTACCAGCAAGCGATTGCGTCGCTCAGGCGTGCGATCAGTCTGCGCCCTGACATGACCCAAGCCCACAACAACCTGGGATACGCTTATTTCAATATGGAGCAATACGAAGAAGCGGTCGCGGCTTACAGGCAGGCGATCCACTACAACCCTGACAATATCGTCGCGCACAACAATCTCGGCCAAGTCTATGATCGTTTGGGCCGGCACACGGAGGCGCTCGCGTCTTTCACACGGGCGCTGCAACTCGACCCGCATCATGCAGATGCGCACTCCAATCTGGCCGTCACCTACCGTAAGTTAGGACGATACAAGGAAGCCGTCGAGTCTTGCCAGCGGGCCATCAATCTCAAGCCTGGCTTGGCCGAGGCGCACAACAATCTGGGAGCGACCTATCACACGATGGGTCAACATAAGGTCGCCATCGAGTCCTACCGGCGAGCCATATCTTTCGACCCGAACTATTTGGAAGCACACTTCAATTTAGGAGTGGTCTATCTTTCTGCCAGGAACAGGGGCGCGGCGTTAGCGCAACACCAGATACTCAAGACGCTCGACCAGAAACTAGCCGACGAATTCTTTAAGGTGATCCACCGAGATAAGATTCTGAATGTATCCTCCAAATGAGTGCGTGCAAGTTTGTTAACACGGCTGCGTTAAAGCAGTTCTGCTAACAAAATTGGCCGCGCCGCTTTCACATCACTGAAAAGCGGCGCGGCCAAATTAAATGCGGAAGGGTTGAATCAACTCTCTGCCGAAGTTCGCCGGAAATTAGAAGATGAACTTCGCTGCGAGTTGAACATTGCGCCGTTCAAAATTCCCGCTCGGGAAGACGCCGCGCTGCGCCGCGATAAAGTTGAAGCTGGAGCCGTCGAGTTGCAGCGGGTTGATGAACAGATTCGCGTGATTAAGCAAGTTGAATGCTTCGAAGCGAAGCTGCACGCTGTACTTTTCGTTGAGCCTGATGCGCTTGTAGAGGCCGGCGTCGATATTGTAATAGCCGGGGCCGCGGAACGCATTACGCTTCACCATCTCCGCCGGGAACGGCCCGTTCGCGCCGGTGCCGGAGCGGTCGACGATGGCAGGTAGTTGCAGGTAGTTGAAGCTGTTCGGGTTGGTGCCGTCAGCCGCCGGGTTGCTCGACCCGTCGAAAGTGACCGGGCCGGCGGGCACGATCCGCGCGCAGATACCGCCGCCGACCGAACAGTCGAAGGCGGTGAACGGTAGACCCGTCCGCGCGTTGACGATGCCGGTCAGTGAGATGCCGCCGAGCAGGTGCTTCGCGAATCCGTTCAGCCGATCAAAGTACGGAACCTCGTACGTGAAGCTGCCGACGAAGCGGTGACGTGCGTCGAAGTCGGCGTAACCATAATCGAGTTCAGGGTCGAACGGATCGGTCAGGCCGAGACTCGAGTTCGCGTTCGAGTCGCTGAACGTCGAGCTGAGGTTATCCTTCGTCACCGAATAGGTGTAGCGCGCGGTGAATTGCAGTCCCGTGCGGCGGAAGTCGTTGCTGGCGAGCGATGCCACGAGCGCGTTGTAGTTCGAGAAGCCGCCGTTGCCGCGCGTGTTGATACTGGTGTACTGGCCGTTTAGGCGCGACGAAGTGCCGCCGGTCGGCGTCGTCGCGAGGCTCCCCAAATATGCTAGCCCCGCGCCCGGACGATTGATGTTCTCCAGTGAATAGAGTTTCTCGCCCGCCGAGCCGGTGAATTCGAGCGACGCGACGGTGCTCGGTGCGACCTCGCGTTCGAGCGCGAGACTGTAGAAGTGCGCGTAAGAGTTGCGGATGTCTTCGCGCACATGGCGCAGGCTCGACCCCGGCAGGCGGATCATCGTTCCGCCGCCGGCGAGCGGCCCGGCGTTGTCGAGCGTGATCGGAATCGTCGGCACGTCCGTCCCGGCAGTCAGATTAATCACTGCGTAGTTCGGCGGATTCTGAATCACGTTGAAAGTGACGTTCCCAAAGTTGCGTTCGTAAGAAACGCCGTAGCCGCCGCGCAGAGAAGTCCGCCCATCGCCGGTTAAGTCGGCGGCGAAGCCGAGGCGAGGCGCGAAGTTATTCAGGTCAGGTTTCCACAGCCCGCCCGCCGAACTGTCCGGCGCGATCTGCACGCTGCCGTTGCGGATGCGCTCCTGAATCGTCGCTCCCGAACCGAAGTAGAAGTTCGAGTCGAGGCGTGGGTCGTTATTGCGCTGCACGCCATAATATTCGTAGCGCAGGCCGAGGTTCAGCGTCACACGCGGCACGACGCGCCACGCATCATTAAAGTAAGCCGCGAACTCGTGGTACCGGTTGTAGCGCGTAAAAGACGGCGCGCCTACCGGCGTCAGGACCGTCTGCCCGGGGAACCTGCCTTGCGGGTCAATCGCCGCGCTGAACTGCGTCAATTGTCCACGCACAAGGTTATCAAGTCCCGTCACCAGACTGTCGCCGAGCACTTCGACCGCATTCTGAAACGCGCCGAAGTTGTGGTTCTGTTGAATGTAAAAGTATTGGCCGCCGACGCGGAATTGGTGCCGGCCCGCGACATAGTTGAAGTCTTGATAGAGTTGATACTTGTTCTCAGGGCCGCCGGACGGAATCGCCGAGCCGGGATTGAACGGCAGGTAGCCGGGGAACGCGATGTTGGTGCCGGCGACCGAGGCCGCCGAATTAGGCAGCACGTAGAGCGTCGGCCCCGCCGGTTGCTCGCCAAGCGGCTGATCGTTGAGCACTCTGTTGTATGCGATCTTGGATTGCGACACGAGGTTTTGCGAGAACGTGTGCGTCACCGAGATCAAAGCGTTCTGGTTGAAGTACAACAGGCCGGTGTTGAATCCCTGATACGGGCTGTACGCATTCGTCCCCGGAAACAGGTCTCGCTTCTCTATCGCGTAGCGCCCGTAGACGAGCGTGTTATCGCTCACATTCCAATCAACGCGGCTGACGCTCTGGACTGAGTTCTGCGGCACGCCGCCGCCGAGGTCCTGCGGCAGCGAGAACTGCACTTCCTGAAACGCCGGCGTGTTTACCGGGAGCGCGGCAAAGGCGTTGCCGGCCGGGAAGTTGGCTTCGGTGAGCACCTGTCCGACGGTTAGCACACGGCCGGTCGGCGTCGCAGCCAGCGAGTAGCCGCCGAGGAATTGCCGCGTCGCCGAGTCAGAAGCGGCGATCAATCCCGCCGCCGGCACCAGCGCGGTCGCCGGCCCCGAACTGCGCACCCGGATGAACTCCGAGCTGTTAAAGAAGAAGAGTTTATTTTTCAGGATGGGGCCGCCGATGGAGTAGCCGAATTGGTTGCGCGTGAACACGCCCCGGCGTAAGTTTCGCGCATTGCTGTCGAAGCCGTTTGAAGCGAGGCGCGAGAGGCGATTGAAGGCGTAGGCCGTGCCGTTGAATTCGTTGCTGCCCGATCTGGTCGCGACATTGACGATGCCGCCGGAGGCGCGCCCGTACTCGGCGGAGAAGTTGCTGCTGATGACGCGGAACTCCTGTACTGAATCGAGCGGCACGTTCTGCCCGATCAGCGCCGAGAAGGTGTTGTTGTTGTCGGCGCCGTCGAGCAGGATGTTGGTGCTCGCCGCGCGCTGGCCGTTGATCGAAACACCGGTGCCGCGGTAGGTGGCCGTCCCGGCCAACTCGCTCTGCGAGGTACTCGGATCGTCAGAGACGGCGTTGCCCGACAGTTTCACGAGGTCATATGGATTGCGCGTGACGGTCGGCAACTCGCGAATCTGCGTGCCCGACACCACGTCGGAAAGTTCCTGATGCTGCGTGTTGACTTCGATCCCTGCGCCGGCGACGACGTTGATCGTCTCACCCGTCATTGCCGTCACCGCGAGGGCCGTCTCCACCGATGTTTTCGAGCCGACCGTGATCTGCACGCGCTGCGTGGCGGGCGCAAACCCCTGCGACTGCACGGTGACTTCGTAGAGACCGGGCTGTAAGTTGGTGACGGTGTAATTCCCCTCCTCGTTCGACGTCACGGTGACTTCGCGCCCGGTGTCGATTGACTTGACGGCGATGCTGGCGTTCGGCACCAGCGCGCCGCTCGGGTCGGTGACTTTTCCGAGTATCTGGCCGGTCTCGGTCTGCGCGAAGGCAAGGCCGGGCGAGACGGCGAGCGCGAATAAAAGCATTCGCACGCACCTGAAACATTGCTCGATGATTCGCTGTTTAGTGACTGACATTTTAATCCTCCTTCGTTTTATAACAGTGACAAGTGACAAGTGACAGGTGACAGGACTAGGGGGAAAGATGCGGTTTTCTTCAGCGGTTACGTTATTCACCAGCGCCGTGTAACGTGGCACCCGCACGCTGTGGAACATCGCCATGAGGGTGCGAGATAGCAGGTTGGAATGGCGCGCTGCTTGTTCTTTCCTGTCACCTGTCACTTGTCACCTGTCACGTTTGAGTTATTACATGTCATGGATCAACTCGGCCTCTCGCGTGTCCGGGGAGTGGGACAAGCAGCGGCGCGTGCTGACCTACTGCCTTCCATCAGGGGCAACGCTTATGCCGACGCGCGGACGTGAGAGATTGAAGTCGAAGGTTGTGGGGTTTACGCCACCGCTCGGAGCGGGCATCGTGGGGTGTCGTTGGCGGAACTGAATTTCTGAGTGTCGTGACGTTGATGAATTTGGATGCGCGAGTGTGCGGCGGGCGGGCCGAGGCCATCGTCATGTCCCGCTTTCAGGACATTCGGCAGGTGAGCACACACACCAAGTTGACAGGCGTGCGAAAAAAAGTAACCTATCCGGCATGAAGAAAAAAACATTTCCGCTCGCGTTCATCATTTGCTTCGCTGCATCCGGCGTCAACGTCTCCGTGGCACAGAAGAAGTCAACGGAGGCTTCCGTTCAACCAAAACAGTCGGTCAATAAACCGGCCCCGGAAGTAATTAAGCGCGGGGCACCGCTCGGCGACTCGGCTTCCGTCGAGTTGGCCGACGTGTTAAAAGAGCCGCAGAAGTTTGCGGATAAAATGGTGCGGGTGGAAGGCGTCATCGAGCGCGTCTGCACCAACAAGGGCTGCTGGATGGAACTCGCACCGCAGGCCGGCGCCGCGGAAAGCGTCCGCGTCACCTTCAAAGACTACGGCTTTTTTGTGCCGACCACTTCGCAAGGCATGAAGGCGCAGGCCGAGGGGCAGTTCGCCGTCAAAGTGTTGAGCAAAGAAAAGGCCGATCACTACGAAGGTGAAGGCGCACGCCTGAAACGCAACCAAGACGGCACCGCGACCGAAATCTCTTTTCTTGCGAGCGGTGTTGAGTTGCGTAAGTAACCGACAATGGAAATCATCGAGCGCGGCTTGACTAACGGGGATTAGATAGAGAAATCAGAGCATGGTTAGGGTGATGGTGGTGTGGGTGAGATGGACTTTTTTTAACACAGAGACACAGAGGTCACACAGAGAGCACAGAGAGCGACGTTGAAACGTGTGTCCTATATTTCTATGTACTGCCTTTCGCGTTACGTCAATGTCCGAAATTCCGTCTGCTCTGATTTAATTGTCTTCCGTTCTTCACGTTGAAGCCGCCGCCTAATATCTTATGAAGCCCAAAGATTCATGCTCGAACGCGGCGGCACAGGTATCGCGCCGCCGTTTTGCTAAAGGCATTGTCGCCTCCGCCGCGCTCGCTGCCGCACCGCTCGCGTGTTCGGTTTCGTCGAACGCACAGACGCCGCCCGCGCCGAAGCAATCGCCCGCGCCGCCCAACCCGCAACCGACGCTGAACGCCGCCGCGCCGACGCCACCTTCGCCCGTCGCCGGGGCCTACACCGCAGTCGCGCGCGCACGCTTCGGCGCACAGGTCACCGATGAAGAGATGTCACGCATCGAACGCGACCTCGAAGGCAACGTGCGCTCAACGGAACGGCTTCGCGCCTTCAAGCTGAACAATTCCGACGAGCCGGATTTCATCTTCGGCGCGGGCTAAAAGAAGTAAAAACGCAAAATGTAAATGGCAAAAGTGAGGCAGGAGCCGTTTCATACTTTTGACTTTCAACCCTTACTTTCTACCTCTTCGCTTTTGCATTTTACCTTTTTACTTTTGCCTTCAATCCATGCTTTCTGAACAAATCTTCTTTTCATCGATCACTGAACTCGCCGCGCAGATTCGCGCTCGCCGCATCTCGCCGGTCGAATTAACTGAAGGCTATCTTCAACGCCTTGAAAAGATCGGCGCGCGACTCGGCGCGGTGGCGACCGTGATGCGCGAGTCGGCTTTGAAAGAAGCGCGCGAAGCCGAACGCGAGATTCGTGCGGGACGTTATCGCGGACCGCTGCACGGCGTCCCGTACGGCGCGAAGGATTTGCTGGCGACGCGCGACGCAAAGACGACGTGGGGCGCCGCGCCGTACAAGGATCAACGCTTCGATTATGATGCGACGGTGATTAAGAAACTGCGCGCGGCGGGCGCGGTGCTGGTGGCCAAGCTGTCGATGATCGAACTGGCGGGCGGCATGGGCTACAACCGCGCCGACGCAAGTCTGACGGGCACGTGTCGCACGCCGTGGAACCCCGACTTCTGGAGCGGCGGTTCATCGTCGGGGCCGGGTGCGGGCGTCGCCGCCGGGTTGGTCGCGTTCGCCATCGGCTCGGAAACTTCCGGCTCGATTATCACGCCGGCGGCCTTCTGCGGCGTGTCGGGATTCAGGCCCACCTACGGCGCGGTCTCGCGTCACGGCGCGATGGCCTTGTGCTGGACGCTCGACAAGCTTGGGCCCATGTGTCGCAACGCCGAAGACTGCGGCATCGTACTCGCGGCGATTGCTGGCGTTGATCCGCTCGACCCGACATCACGCCCGCTGAAATTTAATGCTCCTTCGCAGCGACGGACGAGTCGCGCGCGGAAGACAGCAACTCGCCCGCGCGTCGCGGTGATGAAAGATTCCTACGACAAGGCGCAACCCGCGGTGCGCGAGAATTTCCTCGGCGCGCTCGGCGTGTTGAAGGAGTTCGCGAGTGTCGAGATGGATGTGGCGCTGCCGGACTTTCCGTACAGCCCGACGGTCGGGACGATTGTTGACGCGGAGGGCGCCAGCGCGTTCCGCGAGTTGATCGAGTCGGGGCGGGTGAAAGAGTTAGCTTCGAAGCAGGGACAAATCGGCGGCTACGCGGCGTCGCTGGTGACGGCGGTTGATTATCTGCACGCGATGCGGATGCGCGTTCCGATGCGTCGCGCATGGGGCGAAACGTTTCAGAAATACGACCTGCTCGTCGCGCCGTCGCGTTCGACCGTCGCTTACCCGGTTGATAAAAATTTCGAGGAAGCCTATCCCGGCATTACGGCCTCGTCACCCATCGGCGCGAGCAATCTCGTCGGCGTGCCCGTGATTTCCATCCCAAATGGGCTCGGCGAAAACAATCTGCCGACCGGTATTCAGTTCATCGCGCCCGCGTGGGGCGAGCGGGCGTTGATCGACATCGCGATGCGCTATCAACAGGAGACCGATTGGCACGCTCGACGCCCACCGTCGCCCGTCGTCTGAGTCGATAGAAATCCCATCAAGTTTTCTCAAAAAATTGCCCGGACTTGAATGTCACTCAAGTCCGGGCGGTTTTATTGGTGCTGCTTCGTGATCGGCGTTGATGCTTCGGCGCTTGATCGAGGTTGGAAATTCGATCCGCCCTGTACTCTCTCACGCGGAGGCGATACGCTCTTCGCCGTCGACGGCGTCGCTCTCTTCCTGTTCGAGCGTGCCAGTGACTTCCTCATCGACCGCGCCGGCCACATCAGTCACATCCTGCGGTCGCTCCTGATCGAGGTCGCGTTTAATCGCGTCGAGAATACCATTGATGAACTGCGTCGCTTCGTAGGTCGAGAAGCGGCGCGCGATTTCCAATGCCTCGTTGATGGCGACGGTGCGCGGCGTCGACTGGTGGATGAATTCATAGACGGCGAGGCGCAGCACGTTGCGGTCAACCACCGCCATCCGCGAGATGCGCCAGTGCTCGGCGCGCGACCGAATGCGCTCGTCCAAATCCGCGATATGGGCCAGTGCGCCGACGGTCAGTTGCGTTGCGAACGCGCGCCCCGACTCATCCATCTCGGCATCGCCCAATTCATCCCAGTACGCGCGCACCAACTCATCGGCACGCACCGTACCCAAGACATCAGCCGCAAAGAGCATTTGCAAGGCGCACTCGCGCGCCTTACGTCGGGAACCCATATTCAACCCCGGTGACTAATAACACGGGCAGCAACCGACGAGCGGGAAATCTCCGACCGCCTGCTCGTCACTTGTCGCCCGCCACTAACTTGTAAAGATTGACTAACTCGACCGCCGACATCGCGGCCTCAAACCCCTTGTTGCCCGCCTTCACTCCGGCGCGGTCAATCGCCTGTTCGAGCGTGTCCGCCGTAATCACACCATAGAGCACCGGCACGCCCGTCTCCATCGCCGCCTGCGCGATGCCCTTCGTGACTTCGCTGGCGATGTATTCAAAGTGCGGCGTCTGCCCGCGGATGATCGTGCCGACGCAGATCACCGCGTCAAACTTTCCCATGCCCGCCACCTTGCGCGCCAGCAGCGGAATTTCAAACGAGCCCGGCACACGATAGTGCTCGATTGCATCCTCACCCGCGCCAAGTCGCACCAGCGCGTCGAACGCACCCTCGACCAACCGCGCGGTCAGGAAATCATTCCAGCGGCTCGATATGATCGCGAAGCGAAAGCCCGCGGCGTTCAAGCGTCCCTCGTGTGTGACGGGCGGCAAAGGTTTTGAGATGGCTCCGTGTCGGTGATTGGTGAAACCATCCGCAGTATATGAGACGCCGTGACGAGTGACAAGCGACGGACGTGCGCGTCGCGTCATGAGATGGAAGCACGGAACAAGCGTTGACCATCGCGCGGGCACACTTGTTTGAGTTCGGAAGCGTCGGCCTGAAATCACGGTCGACGCCCCAGAATGAAGGCCGAGGAACGAAGGATGAATCGAAGACGAAACCTCTTTCCTTAATCATCCATCGCTGTCCGCGCGCCTCATCTGTTTGTTTCAGACTAAATCGAGACATGGAAGAATAGTACAGCGACGATTCGCATGGCGAAGGCAGTCAGCTTTAACACAGAGACACGGAGACGGAAGACACAGAGGACACAGAGCAGACTGAACGCATCTGCTTTTCTCTGTGCTCTCTGTGTAACCTCTGTGTCTCCGTGTTAAGTCCGTGTCCCACTCTCATATGCTCTGATTTAGATGCATCGGCGTCGGGTTCTTCGGATCAGCGGTGTAGTCGTAGAACCCGCGCCCGGATTTGCGTCCGTAGAGTCCAGCCGACACCATCCGCTTCAGGAGCGGCGGCGGCGCGAACCGTTTCTCGCGGAACTCGTTGAACATGATCTCGGCAATGTAGTAAGTCGTGTCGAGACCGACGAAATCGCCGAGCGTGAATGGCCCCATCGGATAGCCGCAACCGAGCTTCATCGCGTTGTCGATGTCGACGATGCTACCCACTCCCTCTTCAAGCGCGCGGATCGCATCGAGCAGGTATGGGACGAGCAAGCGGTTGACGATGAAGCCGGTCTTGTCGCTCGCGCGCACCGGCGTCTTGCCAAGGCGGCGTCCAAAGTCGACGGTCCGTTCGTAAACCGCTTCGTCCGTCAGGATGGTGCGCACCACCTCGACGAGTTTCATGATCGGCACCGGATTGAAAAAGTGAAGGCCGATGAAACGCTTCTGGCGCTCGGTGGAAGTCGCCGTCATCATCTCGGTAATCGAGAGCGAGGATGTGTTCGACGCGAAGATTGTTTCCGGCTGACAGATCGCGTCGAGCTGTTTGTATGTGTCGCGCTTCGTCTCGAGGTTTTCGATAATCGCTTCGATGATGATGTCGCAGTCGGCGAGGTCTTCGAACTTCGTGGTTCCCGTCAAGCGGGCGCGAATCTGTTGCTGCTGGTCGTCGGTGATGGTTCCCTTCTCGGCGAACTTCGCCAGCGACTTTTCGACGCCGGCGAAGCCCTTCGCGATTAGCTCGTCGGACACTTCGCGGACGATTGTTTCAAATCCGGCGGTGGCGGTGGTCTGCGCGATGCCCGAGCCCATCAGCCCGCAACCGAGCACGCCGACTTTCTTGATCTCCATTCCTCAACACTCTCCCGTCATCGAACAGTTTTAAGTTTTTAGTTTTAAGTTTTGAGCTGAAAACCGAAAACTCAATACTCAAAACTGTCTACATTTGCCTGACTACTTACGTCTTTCGTTGGTCGGCGGAGGGTTTGCCGCACCGCCATTTTCGCCACCGCCGGCTTCGCCTGGTGGCGGCTGTGATTCCGGCTGCGATTGTGGCGGAGGCTCGCGCAGGACGAAGCCGTGATTCCGCGCGTCGTTCCTCAGCCATTGGCGCTGCCTCACTTCCCACTCGTGAAAGTCTTTAATGATGGCCGCGACGGTCTGCTTGCGCCGCGCCGCAT
>JACDEG010000109.1:0-7168 GCA_013816505.1 Pyrinomonadaceae bacterium
TCTCTCAGCAGCGGAGCACACCTCCTCGGCCGCGGGCGGCGTGGACGCATCCGTTGCGGACGAATCTCACGACGCATTGGGCCTGCCAACTTTCGACGATGAACCCGGCGGGATGACGTTCGCAGCGGCCAGCTCAATGGACGACTTATATGCCGCGCTGCAAGCCACGGCCCGCGGAACGGTCGACGACCCACCGGCATTCGAACCCGGCTTCGAACTTGACGCGATGCCCGTTGCACCCGCTGCGTTCGCTGTGCCCGTTGCGCCCGCTGCGTTCGCTGTGCCCGTTGCGTCCGCTGCTACGACGCAACTCCCGCCAATCGCCAAGCCCATTCATTCGGCGGCGAGTGTCAATTCGGCAATCGGGCAGCTCGACGCCGAGTGTCGTGTGCTCGACTCGCTGACTGCGGAGATTGATGCCGAGGTCACGCACGACGCCTTCAAGCCGCAGACGACGACCGGGCGATTCCAAGCATCCGAAGCGACCGCCGCGCGGCAGGAGCATCACGTCATTTTCACTCTCGGTGGAACCGCTTACTCGCTCCCCATCAACAACGTGCTGGAGATTGCCAGACCGCCGGTCGTCACGCCGCTGCCGAGCGTCCCCGACTGGGTCGAAGGCGTTGCCAACTTGCGCGGCGACATCATCTCCGTCATCAACTTGCGCGCGTTCCTCGGCATCGGGGGGGAGGCTCCGATCTCCACGCGGGAGACGCGGATGCTGGTCGTGCGCTCGCGCTACGAAGAGGTTACGACTGGAATGGTCGTGGACAGTGTGCGGGAGATCAGCTACCTCGATGCCGAGCGCTTCGACATGCCCACCGCACCTGTCGAAGGCCAGGTCGGGCAATACCTGCGCGGCGTGCACGAGCACGGCGAGCACCTGCTCGTGCTGCTCGACCCGGAGCGGCTGATGCTGTCACCGGAGATGCGGCAATTCGAACTCGCCGGTGGCGCTCAGTAGATGGCGGCGCGTCAATCGCGCGTCGCTCGGCGGCGTCTACGACCTCGACACCGGCCGCGTCAACTTCCTCTCGGAACTGACGCCCAAGCCTCACCACACGGTAGCGCGGGCTTCACCCTCGCGCGCGAAGGCCCAGCAAGCGCGGGCTTCGCACTAACCTTCAGCTACAACATCTTGAAGAGCCTCCAGCGCATTTGAATTCTTTAACCGTAGTCGAAACCCGCTACGCATCAAGAAAGTCGATCAACAGTAAACCATAAAGGAACACAGCATAATGATGATACCTAAACTCAAGAAGCTCGCGCTCGGCGCGGCACTCGCTCTCACCTTGTCAAGCGGCGGAACTGCGGTCGCGCAGTCAACGCTTTTCAACATCCCTTCGACCGACGTGGTAGGAAAGAAGCAGACCTACCTGGAGTTCGATTTCATCTCGCACCTTGAGAGCCACCGCGACGGCGGGTTTCAAACCTACGTGCCGCGCGCGGTCTTCGGCATCGGCAAGCGCGTCGAGGTGGGCGTCAACGTCGCGTTCACTGACGCGCTCGCATCGAATCAGCCCGTCGAGCTTCAGCCGAACATTAAGTGGCAGTTCTACAACAACGAAACGAACGGCGTGGCCGCCGCCGCCGGCGGAATCCTTTATGCGCCCGTGGCGAACCGCGCCGACACGGACACCTTCGGTCTGGTTTACATGACGACGAGCAAAAAAGTGAAAGCTACTTACGGCCCGCGCTTGACCGGCGGGGCTTACACGCTGCTCGGGCGCGCCGCCGGCACTGGCACGAAAACAGGGGCGATTGTCGGTTACGAACAGCCGCTCCATCCGAAGGTCAGTTTTGTGGCCGATTGGATCAGCGGCAAAAACCGTTTCGGTTACGTCACGCCGGGCCTTTCCTTCGCGGTCTCGAAAACGAGTCTGTTCTATGCGGGCTACAGCATCGGCAATCAAGGTCGCAAGAATAACGGACTGTTCCTCTACTACGGTATTACCTTTTAACCCGTCACAACTGGAATGCGCCACGGGCAGACGAGTTGATCTCGTGCCGAGGGAAACAGGCCTGTCCGCGAATCTCAGGTTGATGGAGCCGTCACCACCACTATAAGGAGTGTCAGATATGATCCGAAATTTAAAGATATGGCAAAAGCTCGCCCTGCTTGCTTTTGCGTTCAGCATCCCCATTGCCGTCCTGCTCTATCTGCTGGTGGCGGAAAAGAACATCGCCATCAACTTCGCGGAGAAGGAGAAGATGGGCACCGTCTACCATCGTCCGTTAAGAAAACTGCTCGAGGCCGTCCCGCAACACGCGAGGGCTGCCGCCGGCAGCGAGGGCGCGTCGGACAGCGCGAGTCGTGCAGACGCGGCGATTCGTGAACTCGAAGGGCTCGACCAGCAGCTTCGGAGCGAGCTGAAGACGGACGAAAAGTTCAACGCTCTGAAAGACAAGTGGCTTGAACTGAAAAGCAAAGAAGCGTCGGCGGGACCCGATGTGCGTCGTCAACTTCACGCTGATGTCGTTGCCGGCATCCGCGGCTTGATTGCTCACGTCGGCGACACCTCTAACCTAATTCTCGACCCTGACCTGGATAGCTACTACGTGATGGACGCTGAGTTGATCAAACTTCCGGAGTCCCAGGACCTCATCGCCCAGACGCTACAGTACGGGAAAGAGATCACCGCGCGAAAAGCGCTGACGCCTGAAGAGAAGACGCAACTCATCGTTTGGCTCGGACTGCTCCGGTCAAACCTGGACGCGGTCAAGGCGGGAATGAAACTCGCCATTGACAATAACGCGTCGGGCTCCTTGAAGCCGCTCGAAGGGCAGGTGCAAAACTATGCCGCCACGACTGCGGCGTTCCTCGATTTAACCGATCAGCGCATAGCCAACGCCCCGACCATAGACCTGACGCCCGAAGAGTACGAAGCCGCGGGCGTGAAAGCCCTCTCCGCCAGCTTCGGCTTGTGGGACGAGGGGACGCAGTCACTCGACGGTTTGTTACAAGCCCGTATTGACGGATTCAATAGCAGGAAGTTCAACACCTTCATAGGCGTGGCGGGGATCGGTTTAGTCACACTCCTGCTCGCATGGTTCATCGTCCGTAGTATCACACGGCCTTTGGCCGAAGTCGTCAGCGTCGCCAACCGATTGGCGAAAGGTGATCTGTCAGTCGAGATCAGTGCTACATCAACTGATGAGACCGGGCAGTTGATGAAATCGACGGGTGACGTGATCGCTTACCTTAAAGAGACGGCGTCCGTTGCCGACCAGATCGCGGCGGGCAATCTCTCCGTGCGCGTCGAACCCAAGTCGGCGGACGACCGTTTCGGTACGTCGTTCAAAAACATGCTTGACAGCACGCTCTCGCTCGTCCAATCGCGCGACGAGCGCGACGAACTCCAGAAAGGGTTCATGACGCTGCTCGGCGAAATCTCGGACGTCGCGAACGGCGATTTGACGGTCGAGGCCGAAGTCCGCGCCGACGCCACCGGCGCCATCGCCGACTCGTTCAACTTTATGATCGTGCAGCTTCGCGAGATCATCAACAACGTCAAGGAAACGACGCAGCAGGTCAGCACCTCGGCCACCGAGATTCAGACCACGACCGAGACCCTCGCGAGTGGTTCCGAAGAGCAGTCGGAGCAGATCACCGAAACGTCTTCGGCTATCGAAGAGATGGCCGTCTCGATTCAACAGGTATCGGAGAACGCGGTGCTCTCGGCGACGGTCGCCGACCAGGCGCGTACCAACGCGAAGCAGGGCGCCACGGCTGTGCAGAACAACATCAACGCGATGCAGCGCATCCGCGAGCAGGTGCAGGAAACCGCGAAGCGCATCAAGCGCCTCGGCGAGCGCTCGCAGGAGATTGGCGAGATCGTGCAGTTGATCGATGACCTTGCCGACCGCACCTCGATGCTCGCTTTGAACGCTTCGATTCAGGCGGCGATGGCCGGCGAAGCGGGACGCGGGTTCGCGGTGGTCGCGGAAGAAGTCGAACGCCTCGCCGACCGCTCGACGAACGCGACGAAGCAGATTTCGTCGCTCATCAAGTCGATCCAGAGCGAGACCAACGAAGCGGTCGCCGCGATGGAAGACACGACGCGCGAAGTGGTCGAAGGATCGGGCCTGGCGAACGAGGCCGGGCAGGCGCTAACCGAGATCGAAGGCGTGTCGGATCGCCTCGCGGAACTGATCCAGTCAATCTCGCAGGCGTCGAAACAGCAGGCGCGCGGCTCTGAGGCGCTCGCCAAGTCGATGAGCGTCATCTCCGGCGTCACGCAGCAAGTCGCCTCCGGCTCGCGCGAGGCCGCCGTGTCGGTCAAAGGCATGGTGTCGCTGGCCGAAACCCTTCGCAGTTCGGTCGTCGCCTTCAAACTGCCAGAGACCAACGGCAACGGTCACCACCGTAACAACTAGGGGTCAACCAGAAGTCCGTCGGGGCGTGGTCTGCAACCCGCCCTGACGGACCCACTTTAGGATGGCAACAGTCAACAGTTTTCAGTTTTCAGCTCAAAACCTAAAACTCAAAACTGAAAACTGTTTGCTGGCTCTGATTCAATCCTGATACCGAAGGTACTTAACCAGTCTGCCTGACTCCGGTCTGCGCAACTCTGGTCGCGACAGGGCCGGACTATTCTCTCGATCATGTCGATGACCGCCACCCGCGTACAGCACGAATCGGCCGAGCCAATCGAGTTGGCCGAACCCGAACACGCGCTCTGGCGTGACAGCATCCGGCGGCGCTGCGGTTTGGATTTCTCGGAGGGGCGGCGGCGCTTCCTCAGCCAGCGTTTGCGGGAACGGATGAGCCTACTCGGAATCGAAAGTTACGGCGAGTATTACCGCTTCGTCGAGCACGACTTCGAGGGCGGGCGCGAGTGGCAGCGGTTGATCGAGTTGCTGCTCATCAACGAGACCAGTTTTTTCCGGCACCCGCCGTCTTACGAAGTGCTCGCAACCTACGCGCTACCGGAGTTGATGAGGGAGCGGCCGGGGCAGCAGCCGGGCGAAGACTTCATCAGGATGTGGAGCGCGGGCTGCTCCACCGGGCAGGAAGCTTACTCGATGGCGATGATCTTTCCACGCGCGGCGGGCGCGGGTCAGTCATGGCAGACGCGCATCGTGGGCACGGACATCAGCGAGCGCGCCCTCGCCAAAGCACGGCGCGGGCACTATCGGAAGCACGAGTTGCGCGGCCTGCCGGAGCGGTTCGCGGGTCGCCACCTCGCGCCGGCGGAGGGAGAGCCGGGCGTCTACAAAATCACCGACGACGTGCGCGCCCACGTCAGATTCGCCCGCTTCAACCTCGCCGGCGCGGACGACTTCTACATGCCGGAGCAGGACGTGATTTTCTGCCAGAACGTTATGATCTACTTCAGCCTCGACAGCCGCCGCGAGATTTTCGCGCGCTTGTGTCGGCAGTTGCGCCGGGGCGGCTACCTGTTCCTCGCGCCGGGCGAAAGCGTCGGGCTGCAACACCCCGGCGCGACGCCCGTGCGCGTTCACGACACGATGATCCATCGCCGCGCGGAATAGCCTCGATTCAACAGGCCGGCATCGTGCCACGCGAACGCGGCGGCGACCCATCACGGCGGGCGGGACGACACAAGCGCCGCCACGCTTTTCAAAATAACAGCAGTAATCAGCGCGGAGGTCAACGGACGTGGCAAAAAAAATTGACAGGGAAATCCTCATCGGTTTTCTCGAAGAAGCGATGGGCTACCTGCCGGCGATTCGGCAGGGACTTGAGGAGTACCTGACGGACAGGAATCGGGCGGACTCGCTCGAACAGGCCCACCGGCTGATGCACACCATCAAAGGTGCGTCGTCGATGGTCGGCTTCGCGGAATTGAGCCACGTCGCGCACTCGGTTGAAGAGACGCTGAACGCCGTTCTCGCGCGCCGCTACGTGCTTGACGAAGAGGCGGCGCAGCAGGTCTTCGCGACCATCGACGAAATCGAGGGCAGCCTCAACGCCCTCTCCGACAAAACGCTGCATGAGGCGGCGCCGACTGACGACGATGCAGTCGACCACGAAATCAGCAACGAAGTTGAAATGTCTTCTTCGACGGTGTTTGAGTCGCAGCCTGCGGACTCTGCTTCGAGTATGCCACGCCATGACGCGGGGGGGCGGGCGGAGTTCACCGCGCCCAACCACAACGGCGACGACGCCCCGGAAGCCGACGGGATGAGCGCCATCGACCCGGAGATGCTGGAAATCTTTTCGATGGAGGCCGAAGACCACCTGCGCGTGATGAGCGTGGGGCTGGCGGCGCTGGACAAGGACGCCGGCGACCGCGAAGCACTGCAGGAAGTTCGGCGCAGCATCCACACGCTGAAGGGTGCGGCGGGCGTCGTCGGCTTTCGCACCGCGACGCAGTTGTCGCACCGCATGGAGGACCTGCTCGACCGCCTTTACGAGGGGCGCGAGTCCGTCACGCCCGAACAGCTCAGTCTGCTGCTGGCGACGACGGACACGTTGGAGAGCTTGACGCACGGCACCGCCGAACGCTCCGTGCGCGACCGAGTCGAAGCGTTATACGCGGGCTACGCCGCGCTACTCGGCCGGGCCGGCGTCGTGCCGAAAACCACCGCCGAAGAGGACATGTTTTCCGCCGGTTCGCTCGAACACGCCAGCGACGAGAGCGTCATCGACATCGCGGGGTTCGCGGCCCAGGCCGCCGCGCTGGCGGCGCCGCCCGACGCCGCCGACGCGGACGGCTCGGCCAACCAAGCCGCCGACGGTAAGGCGCCGCGCGCCGCCGGGCGCGTGGTACGCGTGCCGCTCGCGCGCCTCGACGATCTCGTCAAACTAATCAGCGAGCTTGTCATCAGCCGCACGGTGCTCGAACAGCGGATGTCCGACCTTGGCCGCGAAGTGACGGAACTGCAGCACAGCAACGAGCGCCTGCGTCACGTCTCGACGAAGTTCGAAACCGAGTACGAAGCGAGTTCGCTCGGTGGTCAGACGGCCTCGCTGTCTGCCGCCTCGTCAGCCGCGTCCATGCTGGCGGCACGCGGCGTCTCCGCAACACTTCCCGGTCTCGCCGGAATCGTCGCTCACACTAAGCTGACGCCCGCGGCGGCGCAGGAGACGCACGGCTTCGACGCGCTTGAGTTCGACCGCTACACCGACTTCCACCGCCTTACGCGCGAGTTGGCAGAGGCCAGCAGCGACTCCAACGCGGTCGGCAACGAATTGGAAAAC
>JACDEG010000109.1:7178-14289 GCA_013816505.1 Pyrinomonadaceae bacterium
CATCCTTACCCGCCACCGCCGCCTGACGAGCGAGATTCAGGAACGCCTGATGCGCGTCCGCATGGTACCGCTCGCGACGATGGTGACGCGCCTGCACCGCACCGTCCGCGTCGTCGCCGACCAGGAGCGTAAACTGGTCGATCTGATCGTCGAAGGCGAGAACATCGAGCTTGACACGACCGTCATTGATCAGATGGCCGACCCGCTGCTGCATGCCCTGCGCAACGCCGTCAGCCACGGCATCGAGGTGACCGAGCGGCGGCGACTGCTCGGTAAAAACGAGCGTGGTTCGATTCGTCTGCGCGCCTATTACGAAGGCTCGGAGGTCGTCATCCAGATTTCCGACGACGGATCGGGTATTGATCCGTCCGCGCTGCGCGCCAAGGCCATCGCCGGTGGCTTCTTCTCTTCCGCCGAAGCGGCGGCGATGACCGACAAGGACGCGCTGTCGCTGATCTTCCTGCCGGGGCTGTCGACCGCAAAGGAAATCAGCGAAGTGTCAGGGCGCGGCATCGGGATGGACATCGTCAGGGATTACGTCAACAAGCTTCAGGGCACGCTGACAGTCGATTCGACGCCCGGCCACGGCGCCACGTTCACGATCCGCCTGCCGATGACGCTGGCCGTAACGCGCGCCCTGTTAGTCAAGGCCAACCAGGAGACGTTCGCCGTTCCGCTCAGTTCCGTGAAGCAACTGCTGCGCGTCGAGCGCGAAGAGGTCGAACGGCTGTCCGCCGAGCCGGTGAT
Source organism: Pyrinomonadaceae bacterium (assembly GCA_013816505.1). Taxonomy (GTDB): domain Bacteria; phylum Acidobacteriota; class Blastocatellia; order Pyrinomonadales; family Pyrinomonadaceae; genus JACDEG01. The sequence continues at coordinate 7,926 of JACDEG010000109.1, forward strand.
TCGCGCCGGCGGCAAAGTCTACCCGATGATCCGCCTCGGCGAGGCGCTCAACTTGAAGCAGCCGCTGGACGCGCCGCTGTCGTCTCGCCTGCCGGTTCTGATCCTCGGTGCTGGCGAGAATCAAGTCGCCCTCGTCGTCGATCAACTCATCGAAGGGCGCGAGATCGTCATCAAGTCGCTCGGCAATCACCTGCGTCGCGTGCAGGGCATCATGGGCGCCACGCTGCTCGGCGACGGGCGCGTGATCCCGATTCTCAATCCGGTCGACCTCGTGGGCCGGAAGGTGGCGAGTGCTTCCGCGCAGGCGCCGACCCCGCGGCGAACGGCCGAGGTGAGGCGCGTGATCAACGTCATGATCGTAGACGACAGTCCGAGCGTGCGCCGCGTCACATCGAACCTGATCAAGAGTGCCGGCTGGCAGTTCTCCACCGCTAAGGATGGCCTCGACGCGCTGGAAGTTCTGCAAAACTCGACGGAGCTTCCCGGCGTGATTCTGCTCGATGTGGAGATGCCGCGCATGGACGGCTACGAACTCCTCGCCGCGCTTAAACGGCAGGACGCTTACCGCCTTATCCCGGTGGTGATGGTCACGTCCCGAACCGGCGAGAAGCATCGCCGCAAAGGGTTTGATCTCGGTGCCTCTGAATACCTGTCGAAGCCTTACCAAGACGACATGCTGCTCGGCATCATCAGGAAGCTGGCGAAGTGATGGAGTTGTCTCACCGACTCGTCGATTCGTCGGGTCAACGCCGTGACCAATCGACGAGTCGGTTAACCATATGAAGGAGTTGATCCGAGTGCTGGTGGTTGATGATTCGCCGTTCGTCTGCGACTTGTTGGCGAGACACCTGCGGTCCGCCCCCGACCTGCGGGTGGTGGGGATGGCGTACGACGGGGAACAGGCCATCAGGATCATCGAGGAGCTACGCCCCGATGCGATCACGCTTGATCTGGACATGCCGGGCATCGGTGGACTGGCGACGCTGGAAGCTATCATGCATAGATTTCCCACGCCCATCGTGATTGTGAGCGGCGTCAGCATTCGTGCCGCCGAGGCGGCACTGCGGGCCATCAACACCGGGGCGGTGGACTTCGTATTCAAGTATTCCCCCGGCGAGGACACCGACCCCGAAATCCTGCGTCGCGACATCGTGACCAAAGTCCGCGCGGCCGCACGAATCAAAGTAGTCCGCTCGCTGCGCGGCGGGCGCCGATTGCCCGACGAGCAGATGCCTCCGGCGCCGGCGTCTTTGAAGACCGCGCCGCACGCGGCGGATGTATTCCACTCGCGGCGGGCGTGGGAGGAGGCTGCAACAGCTTTGCCGCCGCTCCTCGGAGTAGTCGTGATCGGCGCTTCGACGGGCGGACCAATCGCGTTGCGCGAGTTACTCAGCAATCTGCCGCCCGATTTTCCCGTGCCGATTGTCGTCGTCCAGCACATGCCCGCGACATTCACCCCGGTGCTCGCAGCGCAACTGAACCGGCAGGTGAGCCTGCACGTCAGAGAGGCAGTTGAGGGTGATCTGCTTCAGCCGGGCGTCGCGTTGATCGCGCCGGGCAACAAACATTTGGTCTTTCGGCCAAGCCACCGCGTGGGGACCAACCAGCATCCGGCGGTCGGCGGTCATCGCCCGTCCGTCGATGTCACGATGCAGTCGGCGGCGCGACTCTACGGCGGCACGGTGCGTGGCGTAATCCTGACCGGGATGGGCAGCGACGGCGCGCTCGGCATCGCGGAGATATACGCGCGCGGTGGGGCGACATTCGCGCAGGACGCAGCGAGCTGTGTCGTCAACGGCATGCCACAACGGGCAATTGAAAAAGGGGTCGTCGATTACGTCGCGCCCCCCATCCGCATCGCTCATCTTTTGTGCGCAAACCTCGCGCGCACCTACCGACAGGCTTTCGCATTATGACTTCCACTTCCACAAGACAAACGACCATGATTGCACACTCCACGCCGACCGCGAGTAGCGCCGCCGACTCGCAACAAATTATCCGCTGCGGCGTCGGCGCCGAGACCTACGGATTGGACATGACGTGGGTGCAGAGCGTCGAGCGCGTCGACAGAGTACGCTGGAACAGTGCCGGCGGTAGTCCGGCCGGCTGGCTGCCGGAGCGGGCTGGGGATGTGCCCGTGTTCAGCCTCGCCGAGCGCCTTCGCTATCACACGGCGGCGAAGTCCGGTGCGCAGCAACGCATCGTCCTGCTCCGCTCCGCGCAGGGCGCGTGGGGTCTACTTGTCGATGACGTTTCGCAGGTCACGCGCGTCGCGCTGAAAGACGTGGTTAAGTTCCCTTCATTCGCCGGCGCCGAGACCACCGACTATTTCGCGGGCGTGCTGAAAGCATCGGAAGGACTGACGCTGCTTCTCTCCCCGGAGCGTCTTCACGCAGCTGCATCTTCCGGAGACGACGCGACCTTCGCGGCAGTGCCCGCGCACGAGACCACGACCCCATATGCCGCCGCCGTGCCGCGCACACACATGTCAACACCGCCGTCATCGTCGACGCCGACAGCCGTTTTGTCCCGCGCGGGCGGACGGCTCGTCGTCTTTTCCGTCAGCGAACCGGAGGCCGGGCAACGCCCGCTCGCCTTCGGTTTGAGCGTATCGCAGGTACTCGAAGTGCTCAGCTCGCCGCCGCTGCTGCCGGTGCCCGGCGCGCCGCCGTCCGTCCGTGGACTCGTGCTGTGGCGCGACTCGCCGGTGCCGGTGATCGATCTCGCGGCGCGCCTCGGCCTGCCGTCGGGGACGAACCAAGACCAATCAGGGCGGTTGCTGATTGCGCGCACTGCGCAACGCGGCGCGCTGCTCGCTTTTCAAATCCGCGCGGCGACACGCATGCTGCGCCTGCCCGCGCCGCACCTGCCGAGCGAACGCGACTTCCCATTCGATATATTGCTGAGCCGCGCCGCCGTCGAACTAGAACACGAAACGCTCGTCATCCCCGATCTCCAGCGCCTGCTGTAACAGTAATCAACCGCGACGCGGCAACGACCGCCAGCGTCATTAACCGGCCAAGCAATCGTCCCCATGAAGAGAGGCGGGGTGAAGCAATCAAGCCTCACCCTGCCTCTCTCTATCAAGTGCCTAACTGTTGTCTGTCGGAATGTCGCGCGGCGCGGTTCGATCAACGCGCCGAAGCCAGACTGACCGTTTCGGTCGCCGACGCCGCCGCGGGGTCTTCGGCCTGCTGCCGCGCATGGTACGAGGAGCGTGTCAGCGGGCTTGATTCGACGTGGCGGAAGCCGAGCGATAGGCCAATCTCGCGCCAGCGCGCAAACTCTTCCGGCGTCACGTAGCGCTCGACCGGCAGTCGCCTTTCGTAAGGTTGGAGGTACTGGCCGATGGTCATGATGTCGCAACTGACGGCGCGCAGATCATGCATCAACTCGACCACTTCATCGAACGTCTCGCCGAGGCCGGCCATGATTCCGGTCTTCGTCAGCATCCCGCGCCCTTCGCGTTCGCGCCGCTCCGCCGCGCGCTTGAGAAGCGTCAACGTCTGTTGGTAATTCGCGTCGGGACGCACGCGGCGGTAGAGTCGCGCAATCGTCTCGGTGTTGTGGTTAAGCACATCGGGCCGCGCGTCAAGTACGGTGTCGAGCGCCGCCGCGTCGCCGTTGAAGTCGGGGATTAATACTTCGACCTTGCAGTTTGGATTCAGCGCGCGCACCTCGCGGATCGTCTCGGCCCAGTGCGCCGCGCCGCCATCGGGCAGGTCGTCACGATTCACCGACGTGATGACGGCGTGCGCGAGGTTCAGGTGGCGCACCGCCTCGGCGACATGGCGCGGCTCTTCGGGGTCGAGCGCGCCAGGCTGTCCCTTGCCGACCGCGCAGAACCCGCAGTGGCGCGTGCAGATGTCGCCAGCGAGCATGAATGTTGCGGTGCGGTCCGACCAGCACTCGAAGATATTCGGGCAGCGCGCCTCCTGACAGACGGTGTGCAGGTTCAAGCCTTCGATTAGTTTAAGGACGTGATTCTGATTCGTCGGGTCGCCGATCTTGATCTTCAACCATTCCGGCTTCGGCCCGCGCTGGGGTCGCGTCGACGCCGGAGGGTTACTAATGACTTTTAGTTCGCGGCTCAATATTTTTTGCTCCACCGGAGATTATGACGAAGTTATTTTAGCATTCGCGTTGCGGAGTTGTCGTTTCATGCTGACACGAGACGAGCGAGCACATCCGCATCGACGTTACCGCCGGACAGTACCACCCCGATGCGGCGAATGTTTGCCGGAAGCTTTCCGAAAAGCACGGCGGCGGCGGCGACTGCGCCGGTCGGCTCGACGAGCGTTTTCATTCTGAACAGAATGAACCGCAACGTCTCGATGATCTCGTCTTCTGACACGGTCAACACATCTTCCGCAGTTCGTTGCAGCACCGGGAACGTCAGCGCGCCGGGCGCTTGCGTGCGCATCCCGTCGGCGATGGTCGGCGGCGGCGGGATGCAGACGCGCTCGCCTTTGACGAATGACTGGCGCGTGTCGTCGGATAGTTCCGACTCGACGGGGAAGCAGCGAATCTGTGGCTTGATTCCTTTCGCCGCCGTGCTCGCGCCCGCAAACAATCCGCCGCCGCCGCACGGTGTCACCAGTGCGTCGATGTCGGGAACATCTTCGAGAAGTTCGAGCGCGCACGTCCCCTGACCGGCGATGATCAGGTAGTCGTCATACGGTGGCACCAGCACCAGCCGCTCGCGCTCCGCGATGTCACGCGCAACTGCCTCGCGGTCGTCGCGCTGCCGGTCATAAAGAATTATTTCAGCCCCGTACCCGCGTGTCGCGGCGAGTTTCGACTGCGGCGCGTCGGTCGGCATCGCGATCACCGCGCGCACGCCTGCATCGCGCGCCGCGAGCGCCGTCGCCTGCGCATGATTCCCCGACGAGAACGCGACGACGCCGCGCTGTTTCTCTTCTTCGCTGAGCGACAGAATCTTATTCGTCGCGCCGCGCATCTTAAACGCCCCCGCGCGCTGCAAATTCTCGCACTTGAAAAAGACCTCGCGCCCCGCCGCTTCGTCAAACGCGCGCGAGGTCATCACCGGCGTGCGGTGAATGAGCGGAGCGATGTGCGCGCGTGCCTGTTGAATTAATTTTAATGTAAGCATTGATCGTATGATTGTGAGTTGACCGGTTCCAGCCTCATCCCGAACACTTCCGCGAAGCGTTTGATGATGCGATCTTCGACTTCGCCCAAACTGATTTCACGCCCTAAGATTTCCTTCATCGAAGTGACCGGCTCGCCCTCGCAGGCGACGATCAGGTCAAAGAAGCTGAGGTCGGTCGTGACGTTCAAGGCGAAGCCGTGCGTCGTGACCCACCGGGCGATGTGGACACCGATGGCCGCGACCTTGCCTCGCTCGGTGTGAACGCCGGTCAGCCCCTTGATGGGAAAACTGTCGATATGGAAATCGGCGAGCGCGCGGATCAAGACTTCTTCGAGGTCACGCACGTAGCGATGAACGTCCTCGCGGTCGGGACTTAATTTGATAACAGGGTAGCCGACGAGTTGGCCGTCGCCATGGTAGGTGATCTTGCCACCGCGGTTCGTTTCGCAGACGGTGACGCCGCGCGCCGCTAACTCTTCCGGCGCGGCGAGCAGCGCGGACGCGGACGCGCACCGCCCGAGCGTCAACACATGCGGGTGTTCGACCAGCAGCAGCGTATCGGGCTGCTGTGCGCCGTCGCGAACGGCAAGTTCCGTTTCTTTTTGAAGCTTGAGCGCCGCGCCGTACTCCATCCGCCCGAGGCGGCGGACGCGGAGTGCTCGGGTGTGCGTCGCGGTCATGTGTGGTTCGGCCTTCACGAAGTTTGTGCGCTTATTGTAACAGTCGGCGCGCACCCGTTCCGAACCGCGCCGGTGCCACGTCTTTCGCGCGCGTCTGACGCTTGACGCGGTGACGCAAAGCGGGAATAGTTGGTTCTGCATTTCGTGCCACCTGCGATCAGTTTCGAGCGTCATGCCGACATGTTATCACTCCCCGACGCATTCGTTCGCTCGCAGCTTTCAGAATCAGTTCTCGTAGATTAAATCTTCTTAAGGAGGGTTCGTCTTGAAGTCTGCCTTTTCACTTGCTTTGGTCTTAACGTTATTGACCGCCGCCGCCGCCGCGACGAACGGCGCGTCCACGACCGGCGTCACCGCCAACACTACCCGCGCCGCCACAAGCACTCTTTCTGCCCAGACACGCGGGCGCCGCGTCGCCACACCGCAACGACGGCGCAGCCCGACAACGCGCCGCTCACCTTCGACCCGTGACCCCCAGGCCGTGGTCGCGGCGCGCGTGCGGGTCGCCGATCAGATTAAAAATCTGACGCGCTTCCTCTATGTTTACGGGCGACTCTCGAAAGACTTTGAG
>JACDEG010000110.1 GCA_013816505.1 Pyrinomonadaceae bacterium
CTGTTCGAGCGCAAATCTTCTTCGTTCAGTTTCTGGGATTTCGTCGCGGCGGGCGAAACGGCGGCGTGGGGCTTGAAGTGGTTGGCGCTGCCAACATCCGTGCTCGTCGTGTGGGCAAGCACAATCGCTTACCTGAAAATGCGGCGCGACCCGACGCGGCACCTCGGCTTTGCGGTGGCGCGCGCCGGGCTGGCGATGTCGGTGGCGGTCGTATTCGGCCTCACCCTGCTGATTGCCGTCACCATCCCCGAACGTCTGCGGCAGCGTGAACTGGCGCGGCAGGCGGCCGACGACGCGGTGCGCCACCGGATCGACCGGGTGCTGCTCGCGTACAAAGCGATTCACGGGACGCTGCCGGCGAGCATCGAGGACTTGAGCAAACAACTTCCCGATGACAAGGACGGCTCGGTCGCGCGGGTGATCGACGCGCTGCAATCCGGCACTTACAAGCCCGAAGCTGACCTCGCGTCGATTCCGCCACCGAACGCCAAAGGGCGCGGGCGGCGCATCGGGTCGGTGCGGCTGCGTGCCGTCTCGTCCGCGCGGGACAGGAACACGGACGACACGCCGGGTCAGGGGTTTTCGCTGACCAACTACGAAATAGTGTTGCCGGGACGGGACGAAGTTTTCAACACAACTGACGACATCAGAATCCGTGACGGTCTTCCGGTCGAATCACCATCACCCGCACGGACTTCGCCAACGCCCGCTAAAGCAAAAAACATCACTCTCTGATTGAGCATTTCGGCATGGGAATATTCAACATCTTACGGCGTAAAAAAGTGGACGACGAAGACGCACGACGCGCCCAACTTTTACGCGCCGGGCGCATTACCGAAGGCACGATCTTCGACGTTGCCACCGACGAGTCAGGAACGATCATGCATATTTTCTTTAATTACAGTATCAGCGGTGTCGAGTATGAATCCTCGCAGGCGCTCAATCAGGATCAACACCTGCGCCAATCCGACTACGTTCCCGGCGCGCGCATCGTTGTGCGGTTCCAACCGCAGCAACCGGGCAACGCCGTGGTGGTCTGAATGCGGCGGCAGGTGACATGACAAGTAGACAGTTTTTAGTTTTTAGTTTTGAGCTGAAAACCGGAAACTCAAAACTATTTGATGGCGGATTCAAACCACTGACTCCACGTGCCGCGCGTCGCTTGTTCCTTGCCACCCGTCCTGTGCCGCCTTTGTTTTCATGTTTCGCAAGATTCTTATCGCCAACCGTGGTGAGATTGCGGTGCGCGTCATCCGTGCGTGCCGTGAACTCGACATCGTGCCGGTCGCAGTCTACTCCGCAGCGGACGCGGCGGCGCTGCACGTCCGCCTCGCCGACGAAGCCTATCTAATCGGCGCGGCCCCTTCCACCGAAAGTTATCTACGCATCGAACGCATCATCGAAGCGGCACGCGCGTGCGGCGCGGAGGCGGTTCATCCCGGCTACGGATTCCTCGCCGAAAACGCTGACTTCGCACGCGCCGCCGCCGCTGCCGGACTGACGTTCATCGGGCCGCCGCCGGCGGTGATGGAGTTAATGGGGTCGAAAATAAATGCGCGGCGCGCAGCGATGGCGGCGGGCGCGCCGGTCGTGCCGGGCACCGTCGAGCCGCTCGACTCGTACGAGGCAGCGCGCGACACGGCGGCGCAGTACGGCTACCCGGTGATGTTGAAAGCCACGGCGGGAGGCGGCGGCAAGGGCATGCGCTTCGTCGCGGCAGAGGGCGAGATGGCCTCGGCTTACGCGGCGGCTCGCTCCGAGGCGGCGGCGGCCTTCGGCGATGACGCGGTCTACCTCGAAAAGGCGGTCGCCCACCCGCGCCACATCGAGATTCAAATTTTCGCCGACACGCACGATCATGTCGTCCACCTCGGCGAGCGCGAATGCTCGATCCAACGTCGCCATCAGAAGGTCATCGAAGAATGTCCGTCGCCGATCAACGACCCCGACCTTCGCGACCGGATGGGGGCGGCGGCCGTCGGAATTGCGCGCGCGGTCAACTACGTCGGAGCCGGGACCATCGAGTTTCTCGTCTCCGACCTGACGCGGGAGTTTTATTTTCTTGAGATGAACACTCGCTTACAGGTCGAGCACCCGGTCACCGAACTCGTCACCGGCATCGACCTGGTGCGCGAGCAGATTACGGTTGCAAGCGGCGCTCCGCTCTCTTTTACACAGGCCGAAGTCCGCTGGCACGGGCACGCCATCGAGTGCCGCGTCTATGCCGAAGACCCGAATAATAACTTCCTGCCTTCGCCAGGCCGCATCACGGCGTTGCGCGTTCCGGCGGGGCCGCATGTGCGCGACGATGGCGGCGTCTACGCGGGCGCGGAAGTGTCGATCTACTACGACCCGATGATTTCGAAGCTCGCAACCTGGGGACGTACCCGCCGCGAAGCCATCGAACGCCTGCGCCGCGCGCTCGGCGAATACGCCGTCGATGGAATCAAAACGACGCTGCCCTTCTTCCGCGAAATTGTCCGCGACACCGAGTTCATCGAAGGCCGACTCGACACGGGTTTCATCGAACGCTTTAACGAACGCCGCGCCACCGTCCGTGGACCCGTGGTTAACAACGACGGCGCGACAGACGAAGCGACCATTGCACGCGACCTCGCCGCTATCTCTGCCGCGCTTCACTATCAACAGCACGCGCCACGCGCGCCGCAGATTAGCGACGCCAACCAGCCGACCAGCCGCTGGCGTCGGGCCGGGCGCGCGGCGCTGCCTTTTTAATCTTGATCGATGAAACTAACCGCACAGATTGGTGACAAGGGACACAGGCTGGATGTACGGCGCGAAGGTGAGCGCGTGACGGCGGAGATCGATGACCGTCGTTATGATCTCGTCGCGCATGAGCCGGAGGCGGGCGTCTATCTGTTCGTCGTTGACGGTCGGGTTTATGAATGCCGCGTCGATGCGGCGAGCAATCAACGTGGCGCGTATCAAGTGCGCGTCGGGGTCGACACGTTCGCCGTCGCGCTGGGCGATCCGAAGCGTTTGCGCGACGCAAAGAGTTCCGGTCCGGACGCGGGCGGACGAGTATCGTTGATTGCGCCGATGCCCGGTAAAGTCGTGCGCGTTCTGGTCTCGGTGGGCGCGGCGGTCGCGGCGGGCGACGGCCTGGTGGTGGTCGAAGCAATGAAGATGCAGAACGAGATGAAGTCACCGAAGGACGGGAAGGTGGTCGAGGTTCACTCACGAGTGGGCACCACCGTGAATGCGGGCGACGTGCTGCTCGTCGTCGAGTGATAAGTCGGCCATTAGTCAGACGCGATCATTTTAGAGAACGCAAGCGAACGCGGAGCGGGTCACAAGCGGCGCACACCTTGTCACACACCTTCCTTCACCACTCCGCGTCCCCGGCGCTCCTTCGCAGTCATGTTCCAGGACCCTTTTCATCACCGCCGTTTAAGCCGATCAATAAAATCCGATTCGACCGTAGGCTTCGACGCTTCAGCAACGATCAGGCGTATTCGATGAAACCTTTGTTGATTTGTGCGATCTTGCGCTGTGTGCGCCGAAAGACGCCGATGCCTTCGCGGCTGCCGCCGTCGTTGGTGTTGCCTTCGATGGTCACCAGTTTGCCGCTGGTCACTTGTTCGACCAGGCCGGTGTGACCGGCGCCTTTGCCGAAGTCGATGATGAAGATGTGTCCGGGTTTAATGAGCGAAGGATTGTTGGTCGCCTTCAGCTTGGTGATGCGCGTGGCGCCCGGCTGAGTCCCCGCCCCGTTCCAATGCGCCAACACGCCAGCGGTTTTGACAACCGGATTCTTGCGAGCCAACTCTTTTGAAACCTGGTCGAAACACCAGTAGACGAACGCCGCGCACCACGCAAACTTACCCTTTGGATCGAGGCCGCAGCGCGTCACGTACTGATCGACTTCGGGGCCGCGGTTCGAGCCGGACGGTTGCTCCATGATCCCGATCTGGCTCTTGGCGATTTCGACGACGCGCGCCAGCAAGTCGCTCGCGGCGATGTTAGTGACCGGCACGGTCTGCGAACCGAACATGCGCGACCACGTCAGGGTGCCCATCTCGCCGTCAACTTTCAGCGGCTGCCCGTCGGCGTCAGGGAAGCGAATCTGAAACAGTTTGACGGCTTTCTCGGTCTCTTCACCGAAATCGCCGTCGACATCAATGGGGCCGCAGCCCATCTCGTTGAGTCGGCGCTGGACAGCCTCGACAATTGTTTTATCTTTCTCTTTGCGCTTAACGATGCGTCCCGGATAAGGTAACTGCTCGACGGCACTGCTCGTCATAATCGCGCCGGTTAGTTCGGGCATGGTTTTTTTCTCCAGTCTAATTGAAACGGTGGGGTTGATGTGGGATCAAGCGCCGGGCGTCCGCGCGCGGGGTGACGTGACGATTGAGAAAGTCAGCTCTGCTCATCGGAGCCGGTCTTGATTCGAGTGGGCGGCAGCGAGACTTTCGTTGTTTACGCGAAGTGTGAAACTACCTTGAGCGAGGTTCGAGAAGACATTTAGTACCGACGGGCAACCGGACGTGAGAATTGCATACAGCGCCTAGTGTCCATCCCCTGTTCGGTCGTCAACAATTTCTGGTAAACATTATACTGCGCACGCTTGACGGCAAACATACTTTTTTTTGCGCGCGGCTGCGGGACGGTTTCGGGTGAAGACGAATCATTGTCGATGATGAAGAACAAACACACTGTTCGAGTGTAAACTTCTGTTCACCTCTCACTGAAAATTGAAACGACCACTTTATAAATATGATGACAACGGACAGAGACTTTCGCGTGCTGCTGTGGGACATCGACGGGACATTGATTCGTTCGACGCAGGGCGGGGATTTCAAACACTATTTCACGCCCGCGCTCGAAGCCGTTTTCGGGGGGGCGGGGCGCTTGGCTGAGATGACCGTCTCCGGCATGACCGACTTGCAGATCGCCGCCGAAGCGCTTCACCACGAAGGCATCCGGCACGAGCATATTCGCGAGCGCGTCGGCGAATTCCGCACGCGCTTGATGGTTGAGATGGAGCGGGTCACAACGGCGGCGGCGGCCAGAGGCAAGCCGTTCTTCTATGCGCTGCCCGGCGCTCGTGAGATGTTGGAAGCCGTCGATCAACACCCGCGCTACTGCTCGGCGCTACTCACTGGCAACCTCGAACCGGCGGCTCATTTGAAGTTGGAGCTTGTCGGCCTGTCACACTTCTTCCGACTGCCGGGCGCGTTCGGCGACGACTCGCACGACCGCCGCGACCTGCCGGCACTCGCCGCACGGCGCATCGAACAGCACCTTAAAATCAAACTCGATCCCGCGCAGTTCATCGTCCTCGGCGACACGCCGAACGACATCGCCTGCGCCCGCCACTTCGGCGCGCGCTCTGTCGCCGTCGCCACCGGACGCAACTACATCGCCGATGACCTGCGCCCCCACCACCCGGACGTGATTCTGACGGGACTCGCCGATACCGCGGCGGTACTGCGGACGCTCAATGAGTTATGAGGCGGTGTCCGTCTTCCCACTAAACCGGTGGCGCAAGCTAACGAGAAATTCCGACTCCACGAACATCAACCGTCCATCACGGGCGGTGAAACGCACGTTCGATGTCGCGCTTCGTCAGGCGGATGATGACCGGGCGGCCGTGCGGGCAGGTCGTCGGCGACGAAGTCAGCAACAGGCGGTCGATCAGCCACAGCATCTTCTCAATTGTCAGCGGCACATTGATTTTAATCGCGGCCCGGCACGCCAGCGACGCCGCAATCTCTTCGCGCAACGTCGCGCGCGCCGACCCGCGTTTTTCCGCGTCGATGGTTTCGAGAACTTCCGCGAGGATGTTACGCGCCTCGCTCGGCGGGAGGTCGGCGGGCACAGCCTTAATCGCGACGGTGCGGCCGGAGAGTCGCATCAATCCGAAGCCGTAAGTCTCCAGTTCGTCGGCGACCGTCGCGAACGCCGCGGCCTGCGCGGGCGTCAGGTCGAAGGTCTCCGGCACTAATAAATTTTGTGACTCGGCGGGTCGCGCCGCTTCGAGCGCGCGGTACTTGTCGAACAAAATGCGTTCGTGCGCGACGTGTTGATCGATCAACAACAACCCTTCGGGGTCAGTGGCGATGATGAAGCTGTCTTCGAGTTGACCGAGCGGGCGGATGTTCGCGGTCAGTGATTCGACGGTGACTTCGCGCATCGCCCGTGCCGCCGAAACGAGCGGCGGTAATGTCGTCGCGCGCACCTGCGACGGCGGAAAAGAAGCAGTCGACGGGTTGATAGAAACAGATGGCGATGGCGGCGCCGGGATTTGCTCGCGCAAAGTATCCGATGACGGAGCGAGGTCAGGGAAAGCCGGCGCGAGTGGTTCGGTTGTATCCGAAAATTCCGGCGATGCCTGCGCTGAGTTACGTCCTTCGCCCACCGGCGCACCAACCGCCGTTTGATCGGGCGACACCGAAGGCGCAGACATTGATGTTGGCGCGCTCGCCGTCTTATCGGTCGGCACATCTGCCGGTGTATCGTCATGCCGCCGCATCAGCGCGTCATCGCGCGAAGACGCCGCGAGGCCGAAGTCGATGCTCTCCTGCCGGCGGCGCAAATCCGCCGCCGCGTCCTGCCGTGACCAGTTCGATGACGGCGGCTCGTTGCGGAACTGTTCGCTCGTACTGGAATCGGCGCCGCGTGCGTACCCTCCGGTGACAAGCGCCGCGCGCACCGCGTCGCGCACTGCGTCGGCCACCACCACCGCGCGGCGAAAGCGGACTTCGGTCTTCGCCGGATGCACGTTGACATCGACCTCTTCGAGCGGCACTTCGAGAAACAATAACGCCGCCGGGTAGACGCCGTGCGGCAGCACCGAGCGGTAACCTTCTGCGAGCGCGCGGCTAATCAAGCGGTCGCGCACGAAGCGTCCGTTGACGAACAGATACTGCGCGTCGCGCGTCGTGCGCCGTTCGCGCGGCGACGAGACATAACCACGGACGACGGTGACCGACTCGTGCCCGCCGCCAACCGGCAGCAAGCTGTCTAAAAACTCCTCTCCGAAAATCTGATACGCTCGCTCGCGTAAATCCGCGGCGGGCGAAACGCGCAACGTCTCGCGACCGTTATTGGTCAGGACGAACTCGACCTCCGGGTACGCGAGCGCGTAGTGCGTCACGAGGTTGGTCAGATGAAAATTCTCAGTGGCTTCGGAGCGCAGAAACTTGCGCCGCGCCGGGATGTTAAAGAAGAGGTCGCGGGCACTGATCGTCGTGCCGCGTGGTCGCGCCGCCGGTACCACGTCGCGCATCCGCCCGCCCTCAATCAGGACGCGCGTCGCTTCAGCTTCGCCCGCCGTCTGCGTAATGAGTTCGACGCGCGCGACCGAGGCAATCGAGGCGAGCGCTTCGCCACGAAAGCCGAGCGTGCGAATCTGTTCGAGGTCTTCGGTTGTGCTGATTTTCGAAGTCGCGTGGCGCTCGAAGGCGAGCACCGCGTCGTCGCGCGTCATCCCCTCGCCGTCGTCGCTGACGCGCAACAGTCGGCGCCCACCCGCCTCGACATCAATCTCGATGCGCCGCGCGCCCGCGTCGATAGAGTTTTCGACCATTTCTTTCGCGACCGAAGCGGGACGCTCGACGACTTCACCGGCGGCGATCTGGTTAGCGATGTGATCGGCAAGAACACGAATTTTAGACATAAGGGCAGATGTCAGAATATCTGATGTCAGATGTTAGTTACGAGGAGACAAGGAGCGCATCAGTCCGTTGAGCAGCCGACCCGCCTTTTGCCAGACGATCAGGTCACGATGACTTCTGATTTGTACTTTCCCTGACATCTGACATCCAGCATCCGACATCTCCTCAAAGAAAAACTATTTGGTGTTCGGCGGAGCCGGGATCAATCGCGGCGAGCACCCAGTCGATGACGTAGTGGCCGTGGCGTGCGAGCAGCGAGGTAACATTGACGTGCCGCTCCTGCAACGATTTTTCCGGGTAGAGCGCGGTGTCGGCGCGTTCGAGTTGGCGGTGCGCGGCACGGTCGCGCGCCATCTGCGCGCGGTGAAAGCGTGTACGCAGGCCGTCGAGTTGATACTTGATCTTGCGGTGCCCGGTTTCGAGTGCGTCGCCGAGCGTCGGGTCGAAGTCGCGCAACTGCCCGCGCAATTCGTCGAGCGCCAGTTCAATCGCCGCGTCGGTGCGGTCGAACGCCTGCGCCGTCTCCACGCCGAGGTGTCGCTCGACGACGCGCGCTGCCACTTTCTCAAACCCGTCGAAAAAGTCGGGCAGCGTCAGGCCGTAACGCTCAAGCGTGCGGACAGTGCGGCGCTCGATGACGGTCAGGCTCGCGCGGTGCATCACCGGAGTCAAGGGCCGTCGCAGCACGCGGTACGCTTCGGCGGTCTGCGCGAAGTAGGCGACCTCCGCCGCGCCGCCGAAGTACGCCACCGTCGGTAGCAGATAATCCTGCACGACGCCGCGCAGCGTGACGTTCGGGCTGAAGCGGTCCGGCTCGCGCGCCGCCCACTCCGCAAGGTCGGCAGCGTCGTATTGAATCTGCTTCGCGCCTTTCGCTTGATACTTCCCTTCACGGTTGCGCGTCAGGGCGCGGCGCGCGCCGCCTTCGTCGTGGAGGAACAGCGGGAACGCCTCCGCCGATGTCAGCACCTGCGCGTGATAACCGTCTGCGATCAACTCGTGGCTGCGTGCGTCGAGCGCGGCGCCAATCTCCGGCGCGCGGCGCGCGGCCTCCGCGTAGAGCGGCGCGGCCAAACGCTTCAGACGCGCGTCGAGCGGGTCGAGCAGCACCAGGCCGAAGCGCCCGGCGAGCGCCGTCATCAATCGCGCGAAGGCTTCGCCATACGTACGACCCGGACGATATGCGTCGCGCAGCATTCCCTCCAACGCCGGCGTGAACTCTGTGGTCGGCAATACGTCGAGCAGACGTTGGACCGCTTCGTCCACCGATTCGTCGAGCATCACGCCGCCGACCGGCACGCCTTCGTGGTGCAACTCTGACATGACGCTGGTGCTCGCCAGGCGACCGTCGCAACCGATGAACTCCGCCGCGCGCACCTCTTCCCAGTCGTGATCTTCGGTCGCCATCCAGAAGACGGGTATCGCCGTTGTGCCGCGCTGCGTTAGGCACCGCGCGAGCTTCACTGCTGAGAGCGCTTTGAAGATTGTGTAGAGCGGCCCGGTGAACAGTCCGACCTGTTGGCCAGTGACGATGGCGACCGCGTCCGGCGCACGCAGCCGCGCCACGTTGTCGAGCGTCTCCGCCCCTGCGCCCCACGCCGCGTTCATCGCTGCCAGCGCGTCACAGAGTTCGCCGCGATCCGTCTGGTGCGCGGCCACGACTTCCGGCGCGCGCGCCGCCAGTTCGGGATGCGAGCGCACCGCCGACGGATAGAAGCGGCGCAGCGCAACCGGGTCATTCAGGTATTCGAGAAAGAGACGCGATTGGTGCGGGACACGCGCAAACGGCAGCATCTCGACGCGCAACCCGGCCCCATCCGGCGTGTCGTAACAAACAGCTTCAGTTGTGCTCAAGTAAATGCTCCTTACACTTCGCGCGTCCGCTTCACTTCGACATCGGACGGTGTATGTCGTGCAGTACAGGACGGCGCGCCAACTCCCTGCGGGGGATCCTGAAAGTTGAAAAGTCTCGCTTCATTGTTTCATTAGCCGGGGCATTATAACGATCAGCTTCAACGCAGCGCAATGAACCCCTTGTACATGTTGATGCCAGGCACGCTGTCGCCAGAAACACCCTATTGACTTTCTCAACTGGCGTGGCTATCTTGCACGCGCCCTCGTCACAGCTTTCGCTCGCCGGCAAATATTTCGTTTCGCCGGCGTCTCACAACTTCAGTTCAGTGACTGACAAAAGCCTTTCACTTGTCGGTCTTAGTCTTTACCGAATCAACAGCAACACCAGCTTGATCTCTGCTGGTGTTTGCCGGGCAGAACATTCTCTGACCGGCAATAAACGCGACCCATCCACACCTTCCACGGCTTTAGATTCAAGTGATGTATTTTGTTGACATCACCCTTACCCAATCGTTGCACACACGCCTTCGACGGGAGCCGCTATGTCAGACACAGAAGACCTCTTAACCCAACTCATCGACAACGACCGAACGAACGCGAAGGCGCCGCGCGATGACAACGACTCGGAACCAGCCGAGAGCGTGCGTCGTCTGTTGCTCTACGAAGTGTTGCTCGAAGAGTACGAGAGTCACTCTCCGCCGCCGCTTGACCCCTCGGCTCAGCCGCCGCTGCTTGACGCCGCGACCCAACCGCCGCTCGACGTGCAAGAGGTCGCGCGGATTAAAGAAGACGGGCGTAAGCTGCGCCGATACTGCGAAGGCATCACTGACAAAAAGCAGCGCGAGGATTTCGAGATGCGGTTCAACGGGCAACTCGTGTCGCGCGTGTGCGATTTGATTTATCGCGCGCAGAAGATGACTGCCGACCGCGAAGTGACGCACCTCCGCGATTACTACAAAAAACAGTGCCGGGCCGTCGGCCACACCGCCGATTTGCAGCAGCGCGTCACGGAAGCGGTCATCGACCATATCACCGAAGAGGCTCAGGCGACACACGCGGCGTTCGGGCACGGAGCCAACGGCGATGGGAAGCCGTCGACCGCCACGCCGCCAAACGGTGACGCGAACAAAAGCGCGGCGGACGCACCCGTGGCCAACGACGATGATAACTTCATCGAGGGCATCGTCGCGGAGAACGACTCCGACCGAACCAACGGCGACAAAGCGGCCCGGCTCCCCGAACAACTCTACGGGTGTACGCTGCGCTCCGCGCTGTGCCTGTCAGGCGGCGGCATCCGTAGCGCGACATTCAACCTCGGCATCCTGCAAGGGCTGGCGCGGCACGGCCTGCTCGAAAAGTTTGATTATCTTTCGACCGTTTCCGGCGGCGGCTTCATCGGCGGTTGGCTGACGGCGTGGATGCACCGGCAGGGCACGCAACAGGTCGTCGACGAGTTAAGCCGTCCGCCAGCGTCACCGCTTGAATCTGATCCGAAGCCGGTCCACCACCTGCGCACCTACAGCAACTATCTGAGTCCACAGCCGGGGTTACTGAGCGCCGACACGTGGACGCTGGCCGCGACGATGCTGCGTAATCTGCTGCTCACGTGGCTGGTCTTCGTCCCCGTCATGATGGCGGCGCTCGTCGTCCCACGACTGTGGGCAGCGTTCGTGCTGCGGCCAACATTTTCACCGCCGGACGCGATGCTCTGGTGTTCCCTGATTGGGTCCGTCGCGGGCGTGTGGGCGCTGGTGTACGTCGGCACCAGTCTGCCGAGCGCGGGCAGGAATGGCGAAGAGTCGGAGGACGATCCGCTCGAAGGAAGTCAGCGCCGCTTTCTGGTGTGGTGCATCCTGCCGCTGATGATCTCGGCGATGGCGTTCGTCACCTACTGGGCGCGGCTCAACAACCCGCCGGGCGATCATACGTGGCACGAGTTTGTGCTCTTTACCGAGGCCATCACGTTAAGCGCCTGGTTCATCACTGCGCTCTATCGCTTCCGGCACGCCAAGTTCACAGGGCGGTGGTTCCTGGTGCGGCTCCTCGTCGCAACCGTGTTCATCGTGCTCGCTCAATTCATCACCGGCTGTCTGCTGTGGTATGGAGCAACGACGTTCATGTCCGGAGCCGAGCCGCACAAACGTCTGTATGCCACATTGGCTGTCCCGATGATCCTGTTGGTGCTGGCGGTCGGCTGCGCGTTGATCGCCGGGTTCAGCAGCCGCTTCACCAAAGATGATGACCGCGAGTGGTGGGCGCGGGGCGGGGCGTGGGTGCTGATTATCGTCATTATGTGGAGTGTGGCTCATCTGTTGGTGCTGTTCGCCCCGTCGCTTTTCGAGTCGCTCGGCGCGACCGTGCGTGCGGCGTGGGGCAGGAAAGAACTGCTCTGGAACGACATCTCATGGGCCAACTGGGGCCAGATACTCGGTATCGTCGCCGGGATCGTCTCCGGCGCGATTACTTTATTCGGCGGCTTCAGCGCGAAGACGCCCGCCAACGAGAACGAAGCGAAGAACGCCGGCGTCGGTGGGAAGTTGCTTGGAGTTTTGACCAGCCTGCTGGCGCCACTCTTCCTCGGCTTCGTGGTGATGCTGCTGTCCCTAGCCACTAACGTCCTGCTCACCGCGGTCGATCCGACGCCACCGCGCGATCATGCCGCGCTGATCGAAGCGACGCCCTTCCGTTATCTGCTCGTGGCCCTCGGACTGCTCGCGCTGATCAGCGTCGTGATGGGATCGTTGATTAACACCAACGCCTTCTCGCTTCACTTCATGTGGCGCACGCGAATCATCCGCGCGTACCTCGGTGCGTCGCGCCCGAGACGCAACCCGAATCCGTTCACCGGCTTTGACACCTACGACAACATCCAGATGTACGAACTGCGGCGGCAACCGGATGGCGTCGAGTGCCCGCCAATCGAGCGACCGTCGAACGGTGACACGCAACGCCCCGCTCATGTTCCCGCGCCCCGCAAGCTGTTTCACATTATCAACATCGCGCTCAACCTCGCCGGCGGCAACAAATTGGAATGGCAGGATCGCAAGGCCGAGTCGTTTACCATTTCACCATTCCACGCTGGCAGCTATTGGCTGGGGTATCGCCGGTCGTGTCGCTATGGCGGTCTCAACGAAGGCATCTCGCTCGGCACTGCGGTCGCCATCTCCGGCGCGTTCGTCAGCCCGAACATGGGCTACATGATGACCTCACCGGTCGTCAGATTTTTGATGACCCTCTTCAACGTGCGATTCGGATGGTGGCTTGGCAACCCAGGCGCGGCGGGCAGCGGGATGGGATTCGTTCAGCGGACGCTGACCAGGCTCGGACGGCCATTCAACTATCGGGGTGTGTCCCCGTTCGAGCTTCGCGCGCCGTTGCTGCCGGTGCGCCCAATCGTCGAGGAAGCCCTCGGACTGACGAACGACCAGTCGCCTTACGTCTATCTTTCGGACGGCGGCCACTTCGAGAACCTCGGGCTGTACGAGATGGTGCTGCGCCGCTGTCGCTTCATCGTCGTCAGCGACGCGACAACTGACGCCGATTATTCGTTCGACTCGCTCGCCCAATCGATCCGCCAAATTCGCGTCGACCTCGGCGTGCCGATTGAGGTCCGCGAGATGTCGATTGGTCGCCCCGTGCAGAACCTGAAGGGCAAGTACTGCGCCGTCGGACGGATTCGCTATTCGTGCGTCGACCGCAAGGCCAGCCCGCCGCCGCCGCCGGAGAACCCCCGCGACCCGAACTACAAACGAGCGTTGGCGCTCTATCAGATGGAGCAGGCCCTCCATGAAAAGCAGCGCGGCATGACGGACGAAGACTTCGATGGCATCCTGATTTACGTCAAGGCGTCGATGATCGGTGACGAACCGCGCGACGTGCTCAACTATGGGCGGAGTAATGGTAGCTTCCCGCAGGAGGTGATCATCGACCAGTGGTTCAGCGAGGCGCAGTTCGAGAGTTACCGCGCACTCGGCTCGCACATCATCGATGCCATCTGCGGCGGCGAGCAGAACAACAAGATCGGCCTCGCGGCCTTTGCCCGCCGCGCCCGCGCACACAACCAGATGAACTTCGACGCCTTCAAGGAGCAGATCAACTACGCCGCCTTCGAGAAGCAGTTCGCGCAAGAGATGAAGAATTGGGCGCCCGACTCCTACAAGCAGAAGGTCAGGAAGTACCTCGACGAAACATTGAAATGAACTCGCAGCGGGACCGATGGTGCTTCTTTTTTGTTGGTGAGTTGAATTTCAGCATCGCGCCGTGCGAGGATGGTTTTACACCAGAGACCATGCAAGCAACGGACGAACAACTCGATCTACTGATTATCGGCGCAGGCCCGGCGGGCATTTCTGCCGCCGACGTGGCCGCGCGCGAAGGCTTGAATTACCTTGTCATTGAGAAGGGTTTACTAGCCGACACGATCTATCACTACCCCGTCGGACTGACGGTCTTCTCAACGACGAACGAATTGGAATTGCGCGAGGGCGCGCTCGAACCATGCCGCGAAAAGCCGACGCGCGAAGAGTTGCTGTCGTACTACGTCCGCTTCGTGCTCGAACACAACCTGCGCATCAATACCGAAGAGGCCGCGCTCAGGATCGAGCGCGTTGAGCCGGAAGGCTTCGTCATTCACACCGACCGCGCCGAGTATCGCGCGTCGCGCGTCCTTGTCGCCGTCGGCGGGACGGCCCGCCCACGCCGCTTGAACGTCCCCGGCGAGGACCTGTCGAAGGTTCATCACCGCTTTGTCGAACCGCACCCTTACGTGCGCAAGGATGCGCTCGTCGTCGG
>JACDEG010000111.1 GCA_013816505.1 Pyrinomonadaceae bacterium
GGCTGTGGACGCCGGTCACCGTCGCGATTTGACCGACGCCAAGATGATTAAGTGTCATAGCTGTTCGTGCTCCCCTGCTTGTTGATTGATGATGTTGTGATGATCGACGGGCAGTTCGGGCCTCTTTCCGCAATGTCACGATTGCCACCCCAAACTGTCCGCTCATTAAGTTATACCAGAAAATGTACTATGGTTAAACCAGAAAATGTACTTCGGTTAAAATATAAATCCGGGGTGGCCAGCTTTTCAAAAGTTTACCGGGACTAATCCCTCATAGACACTGTGTTTTGCCGCCGAAATTCTTTCGGGGTAAGATGAGGCTATGCAGTTAGCGCGCGTCATCGGGACAGTGGTTGCGACGGTCAAGAACGACTCGTTAGAGGGCCGCAAGCTTTTGGTGGTGCAATCGCTGAACGCGCGGCTCCATCCGCAGGGCACGCCGCTCGTCGCGCTCGACGCGATTGGCGCGGGAATCGGCGAACTCGTGTTCTGGTGCCGCGGCAAGGAAGCGAGCTTTCCGTTTAAGCGTGAAGACACGCCGACCGATTGCACCATCATCGCCATCGTTGATTCCGAAGCGCACGTGCATCACGAACAGGACGTGAGAGACGAGGGCCGCCGCCGATGATCCTCGCGCGTGTGCTCGGCAACGTCGTCGCGACACAGAAGAACGAGCGCTACGACGGCGCGCGTGTGATGCTGTGCCAGCCGATTACGCCGGCGGGCGAGGAGACGGGAGCGACGCTCCTCGCGCTTGATTCGGTTGACGCGGGTGCGGGCGACGTGGTGCTGATAGTGCAGGAGGGCTGGGGCGCCTCGACCGCCGCAACCGGCGTCGCCGGAGCCGCGATTGATTCGGCCATCGTCGGCGTCGTCGACCGTATTGATCTTCTGCCGGACGAGGTAGCGAGGTAAAGCAAAAATGAGCGCAGAGCAAGATCAAGTCCGTCAGATCGCCGAACGCATTGCGCGACGTTTGTCGTCGAGTGGAGGCGAGCCGCCGCGCGCGGGCCGGGAAGATTCTCGCGCGCACGGTCTTGACGGCGACGACCTCACCGCACTGCGTGCCACGCTGGCCGAGATGCAGCGACGGCTCGCGCACATCGAATCGCACATCACACACGACGAGACATGTCAGACCGGTCAGCCGACGACCCAACCGCATCGCTTTGTTGATATGCACGACGGCACGCGCTCGCTTCAGTCGGAATCAAAACAAAACGACGCGACCGCGATTCGTTCGCCGTGGTTAAGTGGCACGTACGTTCCGGCGACATCGCACCCGAGCGGCGAGCGCTTCGGCATCAGCGAGGCCGTCTCCGAGATGGTTGATTATTTCGAAAAAGAGAAAACCTGCAACGTCGAGCCGGGCGGGAAGCCGTGCGACCACTGCGGCATGTGCAGTTCGCGCGGTTTTTGAAGTAAGGGTCACATCACAGGCTGAGGCAGTAGTACACCTCGCGCCGACGCCGTCGCTAATAGAAGCAAAGGCCGCTCTCGATCGAGAGCGGCCTTTGCTTCTATCAGGTCGAACAAAAATTTCTCTGTTCGATGATTAACGGGCGACCGCGCCGCCCTGTGTGTTGCGCAAAGACTCGGAGTTGATTCGAGGCGCTTGGCGCGAGCCTTCTTCCGCCTTGAAGTAAGGCTCTTCTTTGAAGCCATAAATCTTGGCGGCGATCACCATCGGGAAGTTACCGCGAGTGACGTTGTAATCCTCGATGGCTTTGTTGTAGTCGCCGCGCGCGACGCCGATGCGGTTTTCGGTTCCTTCGAGAGATGTTTGGAATCTCAAAAAGTTTTCGTTCGATTTCAAGTTCGGATAGTTTTCAACGAGTGACAGCAGTCGCCCGATGGTTCCCCCAAAGCTGTTGTTGGCTTCGATCACCGCCTGTTTCTGCTCGGGGGATTTATCACCCCCCTCACCCTGTGGCGGCGCATTCTTTGCGTCCAACAGGCGTGAGCGCGCAGCGGCGATGTCGCCGAACACCTGCTGCTCCTGGATGCCCGCCGACTTCGCCGCTTCAAACAGATTCGGAATCAGGTCTGCACGCCGCTGAAGCTGGTTCTCGACCTCCGCCCATCTCGCTTTGACACCTTGCTGCTTTGATTGCAGTGTGTTGTAACCGCATCCGCTGGCCGTCAGTGATATAAACGCCACACAGGCCAACAGCACCATTCGCTTTTTATTCATTGCCAATTTTCTCCTTACGTCCGAAAGTTACTTAACGAGTAAATTTGATACTAAGTCTGCGCGATCCGTCTATATCTTTACATACCAGTCTTCACCTCGATGCGGTCAACGGCCTTGATCAGCCGCTCGATCTGCGTCAGGTACGACGCGAAAAGTTGGTTAGCTTCGATGTCGCTCATATCACCCGCGCTGTCTTCGCGCAGTTCGAAAATACGCTCGAACGGCCCAGCCTCAAGCCCGAAGTGGCGGACGGTCGCCTGCAAGCACGCACGCTTTTGCGCGGGCGGTTCGACGCCGCTCAGAATTAATACCGGCGCGCACAGTGCTGCGAAGCTGGTCAAACTGCTGCGCATCAAATCCTGCAACTTACCCACCGAAACTGAAGCCGGAATGTACAGTCGCCGCAGTTGAATCAGCTTGCTCCGCAGTTCGTACTCCGTCTGATGACGCAAGTGTTCGTCCGAAATGCGCAGACCGTCCAGAGGGTCGATCCCGTAGAGCACCAGGCGCGCCTTCTCCATCATGTGAAACTCGATGGGGAAAACGTCGCCCGCGTTGCGAACCTCATCAACCGTAAAGTAGACCGGCAGCGGATGCCCCAGTCGCCGCCACTCACGCATCGGCGCTTGCGCGAGTCGTAAATCTTCAGGCGTGATGCGGTGCAGCACGATCAGCAGGTTGTAGTCCGAGGTTGACTCAACATAGTCACCCGCTGCCGCCGATCCGTACAGCACCACCGAAGCAAGGTTGTCGCCGTGCGTCGCACGCAAATCACCGATCAGGTGATTGAATGCGTCTTGTGCCACTTTATTTGCCATCAGAAATTCGTCCAGACGGTTTCCAGTTTTAAGTTTTGATCTGAAAACCGAAAACTCGAAACTGAAAACTGATTGCATTAGTTACCAATCGCCGCCCGCGCCGCCGCCGCCGAAATCACCGCCGCCGCCAAAGCCGCCGAAGCCACCGCCACCACCGCCCGACGAACCGCCAAAGCCGCCGCCGCCCCAGCCGCTTGAACCGCGCGAGTTACCCAAACCACTAAAAAGGTTAGCGAGCAAAAGTGCGTTCAAGAAACCGCCGCCGCCTCCGCCGCCGCGCCCGCCGCGTCCACCCATCATCGACAGCAGGAACAACAGCACTACTGCAATCAAACAACACACCCCAAAACTGAGACCACTTTGCGGGCTGCGTCGACGCTCCCGTTCGTTCCCGCCGACTTGAGGTTGGTACGCTCGACTGCGATCAATCCCCTCAATGCTGAAGCCCTGCTGCTCGGCTAGTGTCGCGACAAAGGTTTCGACCGCCGTCATTAAACCCGCGCTGTAGTTGTTGGCGCGAAATGGTTCGCGCATCCGGCGGCCGATCTCCCCGATGAGACCGTCCGGCAAGTCGCCTTCGAGATGGCGGCTGACTTGAATTTGGTACTTGCGGTCTTCTATCGCGACCACTAGCAGCAATCCTTTACTCGCGTTGTCGCCCGGCCCGAT
Organism: Pyrinomonadaceae bacterium; assembly: GCA_013816505.1. Classification (GTDB taxonomy): domain Bacteria; phylum Acidobacteriota; class Blastocatellia; order Pyrinomonadales; family Pyrinomonadaceae; genus JACDEG01. The sequence continues at coordinate 3,682 of JACDEG010000111.1, forward strand.
GCCCCACCCGCGCGCGACCGCGAGCGAATAATCAAAGATTGATTGGTCACCAGTCGTGTTGACGGTGACGACCGAAAACTCGATCTGCACGCGATCATTGAGGTTGCGGAGAATGGTCTCCATCCGCTCCTGCGTCGGCGCGTCGATGGCTTCGGCGTAGTCGTTGACGAACCCGGTCGGAGCGGGGAGCGGCGACTGCATCTTGACCTGCGCCAGCGCCACGCTGCTGAACAACAGCAACGTGGAAAACACACAGAGAGCCGTTAGGAGCAATGAACGACGGGTCTGCATTAGTGTAGTCGGTAGTATCAATTTCATGCGAAACTAAAAGGGAATTTTACAGAAGCAAAAAGTGAGCCATCATTCATTTGTTTTCACTTCTCTCACCTTATCCGACCGCTCTCTACAGTTGCCCGCTCAACTCTTCTAATAATTGATGCATTATATAGAAGAATGCCACCCCGCCGAAGACGACGACCGAGACTAGAGGGTTCTTCTCTTCCATGTGGTTGACCTCCGGGATCAAGTCACTGGCGGCGACGTACAGCGTCACGCCCGCCGAGAACGGAAGCGCGTAAAGCACAGCCTCTTCGATGCGGTTCTGAAGCAACGCGACACAGCACACCCCAGTGAGCGTCGCGGCACCGACGAGACACGTCGCCAGCAGAGCGCGCCGCCACGAACGGCCCGATGCAAGCATGATTGACGCCGTCGTGAAACCCTCCGGTATTTTATGCAGCAGGACGGCGACGAAAACGAGCAGCCCGGCGCGACGGTCAACGATAAACGCGGCGGCGACGGAAACGCCGTCAAAGAATGTGTGAATGGACAGACCGCCGATGGCGATGTAGGCAGCCGAAGGACGCAGCACCGCTTCGGGGTGAGTCTCTGCGCCAAAGTGAAAATGGGGTGCGATAGTGTGTTCAAACAAATGTATAAGCAGGTATCCCGCCAGCAGCAGCGTCATCGCGTGGAGCACGCCGCGCTCCATTCCCGCACCGCCAGCGCGTGCCGTCCACAACTTTATCGATTCGGGCACGATTTCGATGAAAATAGCCGACAGCATAAAACCGGCGCCGAGGGCCACCAGGTATTTAAGAAACTGCCTGTTCTGAAGCGACGAGCCGGGGCGCGCGATGAGCAGGCCGCCGATGACGTTAGCCAGCGCTGCTAGTGCGCCGAAAATTAAGAGTCCGCTTAACCCCATCCGCGCTCAGAGTCCCTCAAGTGGCCTGATAGATACTTAACAAACAAGTTATTGTGGCTCATAACTATACAGCATGCCGATGACCTTTACTATAAATGGGACCTATGAATGGTGTGCTTAAGCGCTGTGCGGCTGATAAACACACCATATCGTGCTTAAAATAATCTGTTTTCATGTATTTTTGTGCTTGACACGTCTTAAGCGTCGAGCGTACTATGCGCGGCAGGTGGTCAAAAGTGGCTGAAAGTGGGCTGCTCAGAGCAGATTGTGGTGATTCGTTAAAGTTTTACTGTAAGTTTTAAGCAGCGCTCGCCCAATGACTTCGCCAGAACTTCTATGTTGCGAGGAAATTACACGGCGCGAATCGACTCCAAAGGGCGTTTGAAAGTTCCGACGACGTTCCGCCGCTTCATTGAAGAGACGCATGGGACAGAGTTTTACGTGACGAGTTTGACGGGTGAATGTGTGCGCCTCTACCCGTTGCCAGAATGGGTTTCCATCGAGCAGAGACTCGCTTTACTGCCTTCAATGGATCCGTCACGGAGAAAGTTCCTTGACCGAACGAATTACTACGGTCAGCAGTCGCCGATGGATGGTCAGGGACGGGTTCTGATTCACCCACTGCTACGCAAGAGTGCCGGCGTAGTCGGCGATGTCGCGGTGCTCGGTTATTTGACTTACCTGGAAGTCTGGGAGCTTGAACGGTTCGAGCAGCGCCTCGTCTCTGACCCGTACACGGAAGAAGACGAAGCGGCCATCGCGCGGCTCGGAGTTTAGGCTGCGGGCGAAGCGAGTTGAAATGATGACGAGCGAGTTGAAGTGATGACGAGGTCGGCCATGAGCCAAGAGTCAACAGTCGGCATCTGTCGCTCATTCCTCGCTGCGCATTTATTAGTCATGGATTGTTCTTTGAACAAGTTCACGGGGCGGTGGTGATGTTTGCGCCTGGTGGGGGGCCAGGCGCGCCCCATTGCCCCGTGTTGCTGCAAGAAACGATGCAGTATCTCGCGCCGGAAAGGGGCGGTTTATTCGTCGACGCGACGCTCGGCCTCGGCGGGCACGCCGCGGGGATTCTGGAAGCATCTTCGGAGACGCATGTGATCGGCATCGACCGCGACCGTGAGGCATTGTTTCTCGCCAGCGAGCGTCTGGTTTCGTACGGCGCGCGCTTCCGGGCCGTTCATGCGAACCACCGCGAGATCGGGCGCGTCCTGGAGGAAGCGGGCGAGCATAGGGCGAGTGGCGTGCTGGCCGACCTGGGTGTTTCGTCGTGGCAGTTGGACACGGCGGAGAGGGGTTTCAGTTTTCGCCACGACGCGCCGCTCGACATGCGGATGGATCGCGATGACAAGAACGAAACAGTGGCGGCATTGTTGGCGCGTCTACCCGAAGAAGAAATTGCGCGCATCATTTATGAATACGGTGAGGAACGCCGCTCACGCCGCATCGCGCGTTGGATTGTTGAAAGGCGCAAGCAGGGCAAACCGGTGACGGGCACGCGTGATCTGGCCGAGTTAGTTGCCCGCGCCATCGGCGGCAAACGCACCGACCGCATCCACCCGGCGACAAGAACGTTTCAGGCATTGCGCATCGCGGTCAACGAGGAACTCATCGAGTTGGCCGCTTTCATTGAAACCGCAATTGATCTTTTACAGCCGTCAGGACGCCTCGTGATGATCAGCTTCCACTCGTTGGAGGACCGCATCGTCAAGCGAACACTGCGACGCCTCGCCGGGCAGTGTGTGTGTGAAACGCGCGTGCCTGTGTGTGTATGCGGAGCACGGCGCGTCGTGGAAATTCTGACCCGGCGGCCAATCGTGCCGGGCACTGCGGAGGCGGACGAAAACCCGCGCGCCCGGAGCGCCAAATTACGCGCCTGTCTGAAACTCAACACGCGCCGCACGATGGAAGGCACGGACCCATCAAGCGATTTCGCAGTCTCTCTCCACTGACTCTGACGGCGGGCACCGTCAAATACCGGCACCTCCTTAACCAGTTCAAGGCGAAAAGCTAATGCAAAGATTGCCCCAGCAACATCGCAACTATGACGTGAGACGCGAGCGCGATCCACGCGCGGCGCGCCGCCAAATACTGTGGCTGCTGTGCGGCCTCGTGCTTGCCGCCGGGTTTGTTGTGGCGGCGCGGCAACAGGTCGCCGCCGTGCAGTACGGCTATAAGTGCGAGGAACTGCGCCGCGAGCGGGCGAGCCTGCTGGAGGAACAGCAGCGTCTCCTGCTGGCATTGCAAGAAACAAATGCGCCAGCGCATCTCGAACGCGCCGCCCGTGAGATCGGGCTACAGCCCACGCGCCCGTCTCAGATCGAAGCAGCGCCGGGCGGCGAACAACGTGCGACCCAAGACTTGGAACTCGCATCGACCGGACCGGCGACTGTGGCTCGCCGCCGCCGCTAAGTGAGTTTGACACACGGGGGCGAGGACGCCGTCGTCCGGCGCTAAACCATCACGCCGCCAGCTCTCATCCCTCTCTGGCCCCGGTGCGAGATCGGCGGTGCGAGGTGCGCTGCGAGTGACTAAATCTTTGTGGCCTGTATTGACACTTGATGATTATGAAAATAATCCGGACAAGGATGCCGTTGTAGTTTATGCCCGAACGCCACTCTGCGCGATCAACAGTGCGACCCGACGCCTTCCGGCGACGTGCCTCTGTGGTCGCCATTTTTCTTTTCCTCTGGATGGTCGTCATCGGCGCCCGCCTTATTCATCTTCAGACTTCACAGCACGAATGGTTGAGCGCCCGCGCCCGCGCCCAACAACAGGGCAGGGGTGAGAAGAGCGCGGCCCGCGGTCTGATTGTGGATCGCATGGGGCGCGAACTGGCGCGCAGTATTGTGTTGGAATCGTTCTTCGCCGTGCCCGGCGAGATCGAAGACATCGACGAGGCGGCGGCAAAACTCGCGCCGATTATCGGGGACGACGATGCGGTCAGTCTCGCGGCGCGATGGCGGCAGGCGCGGGAAGCTAATCGCAAGTTCGCGTGGCTTGCGCGCAAGGTCGATGCGGAAAGCTCCGCGCGCATTCGGGCGCTCGAACTGAAGGGCATCCACGTCGTCAAAGAGTCGAAGCGGCGCTATCCGAACGGCGCGCTGGCAGCGCACATTCTCGGCTTTGTCGGCCTGGATGAAGCGGGGCTGGCGGGCGTCGAGCAAATTCAGAATGCTTCGCTCAATGGCGAGCCGGGCATGGCGCTGTTTGAGGACGACGCGCGCGGCCATGCTTACGAAAGCTTCGAGATCGCGCCACGCGCTGGGCAGTCGGTGGTGCTGACCATCGACCAGAACGTGCAGTATCGTGTCGAGCAGATACTGTCTGCCGCCATCACCCGGACGCGCGCGCGTTCCGGCACCGTCGTCGTGCTCGACCCGCGGAGTGGCGAGATTCTCGCGCTGGCGAACGCGCCGACCTTCGACCCGAACGGGGCGACTAAAATTGCCGCCGAGTCGCGCACCAACGAGGCGTTGCAAAACATTTACGAGCCGGGTTCGACCTTCAAGATCGTCGCATACGCGGCGGCGCTGGAAGAACATCTGGCACGGCCCAACGACCGTATTGATTGTCAGATGGGGTCGATTAATGTCGCGGGGCGAATCGTGCGCGACCACTCGGCATTCGGTACGCTGACGCTGACCGAGGCGCTGGCGAAGTCGAGTAACGTCGCGGCCATCAAGCTCGGACTGCGCGTCGGCAACGAGCGGATGTACGACTATATCCGGCGCTTCGGCTTTGGGGCGCGCACCGGCGTCGAGTTGCCAGGGGAGACGGGCGGGTTGTTGCGTCCGGTCGCGCGCTGGCAGCCGTCCTCCATCGGCTCGATTGCGATGGGGCAGGAGATCGGCGTGACGCCCGTGCAGGTCGCGGCGGCGTTCGCGGCGGTGGCGAATGACGGACTGCGCGTCGCGCCGCATTTAATGCGCGAAGTTCGCGACGAGAATGGCGTGGTCGTCAAACGAGCGAAGCGTGAAGAGCGGCGCGTGATTGGCGTCGAGACGGCACGCGCGCTGCGCCGGATGCTGGAGAGCGTGACGTTGAAAGGGACGGCGAAGGCCGCGCAACTTGACGGCTATACGGCGGCGGGAAAAACCGGAACGGCACAGAAGATCGATTCAAGCACAAGGGCCTACTCGAAGACGAAGCACGTCGCTTCGTTCGCCGGGTTCGCGCCAGTCGAGAACCCGTCGGTGGTGATTGTCGTCGTGATTGATGAACCCGTCGGCGCGGATCACGGCGGTGTCGTTGCCGCGCCCGTGTTCCGCGAGATTGCCGAGAGCATTCTGCCTTACCTCGACGTGACGCCGGACGCCGAACTGAAGTCCGCGACGCCCGACCGATTGCTTGTCGCGCAAGGTTCCGCGCCCGCGAATCACACGCCCGGTGGAAAAGAGACCGACGCCAATCAAGCCGGCACGGATGAGGCCGGCACTGGCGAAAGCGTCGCTGCAAGTGCGGGGTTGCCGGAGGTGGCGCAGCGCGACGCTGACCGGGGCGATGCCGGCGCAGTTAGCGAAGTGGTCTATGCGTTGGCTGGAGACCGCGCATTGCTGATGCCCGATCTGCGCGGGCACAGTGTCCGCGACACCGCGCGCGTCTGCGCGCAACTCGGACTCGATCTTGAAGCGCACGGCGAAGGGCGCGCCGTGGCACAAACCCCCGCCGGCGGCGAAAAAGTCCGCGTCGGGCAGATCGTCCGCGTTCAGTTCAGCCGACGCGAGTGACAAGGTAAGCAGGAAAGCAACAGTAAACTGTTTTGAGTTTTCGGTTTTCAGCTCAAAACTGAAAACCGAAAACTGAAAAACTGTTATCACATGACGCGGCCTCACGGAGAAGCTTTTATGAGCATCGCGCAGCACAACCTGCACCACAGCGAGTCGCGGCGGCGCATCGATGGGTGTCGGGATCGTCTGCGACATAGTCGGTCGATGCGGCAAGTCGTCCATCAAGCGCCCGCGTCCGAGCCGTCGACGCCAATCGCAGCGGATGACACGATAGGTGAGGCGGCACGAACGGACGCAGCACGAACGAACAAGGAAGTCACGGCGGACTTTGTTGAGACTGCGGCGCGCAACACGGAACAAGCGGCGGGCGCGGACGGGCGACGCGCTTTCGACGAGGCAGAGATCGAAGCGTGAAGATAAGCACGGCAGCGCGTTTGATAAAAGCGGCCGCCGGGGCGGTGCCGAGTGGCGAGGTGTTTGACAAAGAGATTGCGGGCTTCGCGATTGACTCGCGCGGCGTCCGGCCCGGCGAACTCTTCTTCGCGCTGTCGCCGGAAGATTTCACGCGACACTGTTTCACCGCCACGGCCTTCGGCGACGCGCATCAGTTCATTCCGCAGGCGCTCGCCAACAGCGCCATCGCAGCGGTGGCACGGGCAGCGCGAGTCGAAGGCGATGCGGAGTTGGAGCGATTAAGGGATCGCCTGTTGCTCGTCGACGACGTGATCGACGCTTTACAGAAAGTGGCGCGCGGCGTGGTTGACGGATGGGGACGACCCGTCATCGGCATCACCGGCAGCGCCGGCAAGACGACGACGAAGGACATCACGTCGCACCTGCTTAGCGCCAGCGGGCGGCGGGTGCTGAGCAGTCGAAAGAACTTCAATAATGAGTTGGGGGTGCCGCTCTCGATTCTTCAGATGGAGACGGCGGGCGCAAGGCCAAATGACTACGACGTGGCGGTGATTGAAATGGGGATGTCGATGCCGAACGAGATTGCGAAACTTTGCCAGGTCGCACCGCCGGATGTGGCCGTGGTGCTACTGGTCGCACCGGTGCATCTCGAATTCCTCGGCAACATCGACAACGTTGCGGCGGCCAAGGCGGAACTCATTGAGAATCTGAAGCCGGGCGGCACCGCAGTCCTCAACGCCGATGACGAACGTGTCGCGGCGATGCGCTCAAAGCACCGCGGGCCAACGATCACCTTCGGGTTCGAGCGCGCGGCGGACGTGTCGGCGACTGATGTTGAGACGGCGCGGCTCGGCCTCAGCCATTTTCGTCTGCGGACACCGCTCGGCGACACGTCCGCCGAATTGCCGATGCCGGGCCGCCACAACCTGACGAACGCACTCGCGGCGGCGGCGGTCGCGACCACATTCGGAATCGCGCCGGATGAAATTGCCCGCGCGCTGGCAACCTGTGCCCCGTCCGAGATGCGCGGCGAAGTGATTCGCTTCGCCGCCGGGTTCGCGGTGATCGACGATTCGTATAACTCAAACCCACGCTCGCTGATGAGCATGGCGCGCGCGCTGATCGAGGGTCGCACGGCGGAGGCGAGCCGTCTCGTCGTGGTCGCGGGCGAGATGTTGGAGATCGGCGCGGAGAGTGCCGCCATGCATCGCGCGGCGGGGCGCGAAATCGCGAGCCTGAAGGTTGATGCGGTGTGGGGCGTGCGCGGTCATGCGGCAGAGATCATCGAGGGCGCGCGCGAGGCGGGGATGAGCGTTGGAGCGACGCGGTTCTTTGAATCGTCGGAAGCGGCGGCTGAGGCGCTGATTGATGAAGTGCGTGGGGGCGACCTCGTGCTGGTCAAGGGGTCACGCGGAGTGCGGACGGACGCGATAGTTAAATCGCTGCGCGAGCGGTACGAAGCGAGAGATGAAGGATGAAGGCTGAGGGATGAAGGATGAAATGTATAAGATTTGTTTTCGATTCATCCCTCAACCCTTATCCTTCATTCCTTAAAATGGGCTGATGATCTATTACTTCTTTTTCGAACGGCTCTACCGCAGCCTCTCCGGGCAGGGTGAAGAGTCGTATTTCGTCAAAGCCCTCAACGTTTTTCAGTACGTTACGTTCCGCACCGCGTACGCCTCGGTGACGGCGCTGCTGATCTCGCTTTTTTTCGGCGGGCGCGTCATCAGAGCGCTGAGGAAGTGGAACGTCGGGCAGCAGATTCGTGAGGAGGGTCCGCAGGCGCATCTCGCAAAGAAGGACACACCGACGATGGGCGGCGTGCTGATCATCGGCTCGGTGCTGGTCTCGACGCTTTTGTGGGCGCGTCTTTCGAGCCGGTACGTATGGATCGTGATGATCGCGACGACGCTGTTCGCAGTGATCGGGTTCCTCGACGATTACACCAAGGTCGCGAGTAAGAAGAGTCTCGGCCTGACCGGTAAGCAGAAACTGGCCGCGCAGTTGGGGATCGCGGCGGGCGTGTGGGCGGCGCTCTTTTTCATGACCGACTATTCGTGGAACATCAGCCTGCCGTTCTTCAAAGCGACGGCGCAGACCGGAATCACCAACATCGGGCCGTACCTGTACCTGCCATTCATCGCGCTCGTGCTGATTGGCTCGTCGAACGCCGTCAACCTGACGGACGGTTTAGACGGACTGGCAATCAGCGTGACTTTCGTCGCGATGGCCACGCTGACGGGCTTCACGTACGTCACCGGCGACGCCCGGTTCGCCGGCTACCTCGGCCTTGATCACCGCCCCGAAGTGGCCGAGTTGACGATCTTCTGCGGCGCGATGGTTGGGGCGAGCCTGGGTTTCCTGTGGTACAACGCGCCGCCCGCCGAAGTTTTTATGGGCGACGTTGGCAGCCTTGCCATCGGCGGCGCGATTGGCACCATCGGCGTGCTGACGAAACAGGAATTCATTCTGCTAATTGTCGGCGGCGTGTTCGTCATCGAGGCGCTGTCGGTGATGATGCAAGTTAGTTTCTTTAAGTTGACTAAGAAGAAGTATGGCACCGGTCGGCGGCTGCTCGCGATGGCTCCGTTGCATCACCACTTCGAAATCGCCGAGAAGCACAGATGGAAAGAATCGAAGATAGTTTTTCGCTTCCTGATCCTCGCCATCCTGTTCGCGCTGCTCAGCCTCTCGACGTTGAAATTGAGGTAATAAGGGGAGCCTGTCAGTACCGCCTTGCGGTAACGGGCTTCGTGGTGAGTTCGTAAATGTTGTGGAAGTAACCGGCAAAAGAGTTTTGGTGATCGGCGCGGGGCGCAGTGGTGTCGCGGCATCGCGATTCCTCGCGGCGCGCGGCGCAGTCGTCGCCCTCAACGACCGTCAGCCGCTCGACGAGTGGTCGGATGAAGCGCGGGTGTTGAAGGCCGAAGGCGTCGGTTTCATCAGTGGCGACGCGCCGTCGTGGCTGCTTGATCAGATCGAGTTGCTGGTGCTCAGTCCGGGCGTGCCGTCAAGGAGTATTCCGGTGCGCTACGCTGAGCGCGCGGGCGCGGAAGTGATCGGCGAGGTTGAACTCGCCGCGCGATTCTTGCGGGGCCGCGTGGTCGCCATCACCGGCACGAACGGCAAGACAACGACGACCGCACTGACCGGCGCGCTGCTGCGCGACGCCGGGCTTGCGGTGCAGATCGGCGGCAACATCGGGACGCCGCTCGTCTCGCTGGTCGATTCATCAACGGACGAAGGCTGGACGGTGGCCGAGCTGTCGAGCTACCAGCTTGAGACGATTGCTACGTTTCATCCGACGGTCGCCGCCGTGTTGAATCTGATGCCCGACCACATGGATCGCTATGAATCGATCACCGACTATGCCACGGCGAAGCACCGCATCTTTCGCAACCAGACGCCGGAAGACGTGGCGATTCTCAACGCCGATGATGATCTGGTCGGGTCGTGGGCCGAGGGGCTTCGCGCCCACGTCGTGTTGTTCAGCACGGCGCGCGAGCTTGAAGAAGGATTGTTCCTGCGCGACGGGAGCGAGTTGGTATCGCGTGTGCGCGGCGGGGGAGAGCGCGTGCTGCTGCGGCGCGACGAAATGAAGTTGCTCGGTATGCACAACGTTCAGAACGTACTGGCGGCGCTCGCCGCCGGGCTTGCCTGCGGCGCGTCACCTGAGTCGATGCGCGAAACGGTGCGAAGCTTCGCTCCGGTCGAGCACCGTCTGGAGCGCGTCGCCGAAGTCGAGGGCGTAACCTTTTACAACGACTCGAAGGCGACCAATGTTGACGCGGCGGTGAAGGCACTGGGCGCATTCGCCGACATCAAAAGGCGCGTCGTGATGATCCTCGGCGGGCGCGGCAAGAACGCGCCGTACGAACCGCTCGCCTCGCTGATTCAAGCCTACGCGCGGGCGCTGATTCTGATTGGCGAGGATGCGGATCGAATCGAGCAGGAATTGAAATTCTATGCGCCGGTCGAGCGCGCCTCCGACATGCGCGATGCCGTCCGACGCGCGCACGCGGCGGCCAAGCCGGGTGACATCGTGCTGCTCGCGCCGGCGTGCGCGAGCTTCGATATGTTCGACGACTTCGAGCACCGCGGGCGGGCATTCAAAGAAGCAGTGAGTGAATTGCGGAGGCCAGGGGCCAGGGGCCAGGGGCCGGCTGTACTACACAATACGACAAGATGTATTACCGACCCCAGTCCCCCGACCCCCGGCCCCCAAAGCTGAAAGCTTTACTA
>JACDEG010000556.1 GCA_013816505.1 Pyrinomonadaceae bacterium
TCTTCGGGTTGTGTTTGGCTAAGACCTTGGTGATGGCGGCCGTCAACGTCGTCTTGCCGTGATCGACATGGCCAATCGTCCCGATGTTGACGTGCGGCTTCGACCGGTCAAACTTTTCCTTGCTCATCTGTTTCTCTACGCTCCTTAATTTAAGGGATGAGGGCGGAAGGATGAAGGATGAATAAGAAAGTACTCATCCCGTTTTATTCATCCCTCATCCCTCATCCTTCATCCCTTATTTAGCGACTCCCTGAACCTTCGCGATTACTTCATCGGCGATGTTCTTCGGCGCTTGTTCATAGCGCTCAAAGTGCATCGTCGAAGTCGCGCGCCCCTGCGTCGCAGAACGAAGGTCGGTCGTGTAGCCGAACATCTCCGCGAGCGGCACAAAAGCCGTCACTACTTCGGCTCCGCCCGGACGCTGCTCCATCTTGTCGATGCGACCGCGACGACGATTCAAGTCGCCGGTTACCGCACCGACGAAATCTTTCGGCGTGACTACTTCAATACGCATGATCGGTTCAAGCAGCACGGGCTTGGCTTTTCTCACCGCGTCCTGGAAGGCAAGCGAGCCGGCGATGTGGAACGAGCGCTCGTCAGAATCGACCTCGTGATACGAGCCGAAGACTAGACGCACGCGGATGTCCACCAATTCGTAGCCGGCTAGGAAACCACGCTCCATCGCCTCATGAATGCCTTGTTCAGTAGGACGGATGAATTCGCGCGGGATGGCGCCGCCGGTAATCTTGTTCTCGAAGACAAAACCTTCGCCGGGTGCCGGCTCGATCTCGATTTCCACGTGACCGAATTGGCCGCGGCCACCGGTCTGCCGCTTATGAACTTCCTTGCCTGGGGCGGAAGCCGTAATCGTCTCGCGGTACGCGACCTGCGGCTTGCCGACGTTGGCCTCGACGCCATACTCACGCTTCATGCGGTCGACGATAATCTCAAGGTGCAACTCGCCCATTCCGGCGATGATCGTCTGGCCGGTCTCCTGATCGGTCGAGACGTTAAAGGACGGGTCTTCCTGCGCCAGACGGCTGAGGGCCATGCCTAGTTTGTCCTGATCGGCGCGCGTCTTCGGTTCGACCGCGACGCGGATCACCGGCGCCGGAAAATCCATCGCTTCAAGAATGATTGGCTTGTTTTCATCGCAGACGGTATCGCCGGTCGTGACGTTCTTCATACCGCCGATAGCGACGATTTCGCCTGCGCTCGCTTCCTCAATGTCCTCGCGCTTGTTGGCGTGCATCAGCATCAACCGGCCCACACGCTCTTTGTTGTCTTTGACCGGGTTGTAGGCGTATGAACCGGCCTTAATCGTCCCCGAATAGATGCGGACGAATGACAACTGGCCGAGGTGCTTGTCGGACATGATCTTGAAGACAAGGCCACTAAATGGCACGCTCGCGTCCGCCGGGCGGTCCTCTTCTTCGCCTGATTTCGGGTTGATGCCGACGACCGGCGGGATGTCGAGCGGCGACGGCAGGTAGTCCACGACCGCGTCGAGCAGGGTCTGCACGCCCTTGTTTTTAAAAGCCGAGCCGGTCACGACGGGGACGAGCTTTAATTCAAGCGTGCCCTTGCGCAGCCCGGCGCGAAGCTCTGCTTCGGAAATCACTGCGCCTTCAACATATTTGACCGTCAGATCATCATCGACGCTGGCAACTGCTTCGATCATCTTCTCGCGCGCAGCTTCGGCTTCGGCCTGAAGGTCGGCGGGGATGTCGGTCACGGCGTACTCCGCGCCTTTGGTCTCTTCGTTCCAAAGCAACGCCTTCATTTGAATCAAGTCAACGACGCCCTTGAACTGATCTTCGGCACCGATGGGAATCTGTATCGCGATTGGGTTCGCGCCGAGGCGCGTGATGATCGATTCGAAGGAACGTTCGAATGACGCGCCCGCGCGGTCGAGCTTGTTAATAAAGCAGATGCGCGGCACGCCGTACTTGTCAGCTTGGCGCCAGACCGTCTCCGACTGTGGCTCGACGCCCGCGACGCCGTCAAACACAGCGACCGCGCCGTCCAGCACGCGCAGAGAGCGCTCGACCTCCATCGTGAAATCGACGTGGCCCGGCGTGTCAATGATGTTGATGCGGTGCTCGACGTTGTTGCGCTTCCAGTAACAGGTCGTGGCGGCGGACGTGATGGTGATGCCGCGCTCCTGCTCCTGCTCCATCCAATCCATCGTCGCCGTGCCTTCGTGCACTTCGCCGATCTTGTGCGAGACGCCGGTATAGAAAAGGACACGCTCGGTGGTCGTCGTTTTGCCGGCATCGATGTGGGCCATGATGCCGATGTTGCGGGTTTTGCTGAGGTCTTGCTTAGCCATAACCAATTCCCAGTTTTCAGTCTTCAGTTCCTAGCGTCAGCCCAACTGCTGAATACTAAAAACTGAAAACTGCTTTACCACTTGTAATGAGCGAATGCCTTGTTCGCCTCGGCCATGCGGTGTGTGTCTTCTTTCTTCTTCACCGAGTTGCCCCGGTTGTTCGCGGCGTCGAGAAGTTCCCCGGCGAGTCGGTCGGTCATCGTCTTTTCGCCCCGGCTGCGCGCAGCGCCCATGACCCAACGAATCGCGAGCGAGCCGCGCCGTTCCTGCGGCACCTCGACCGGCACTTGGTAGGTCGAGCCGCCGACGCGCCGTGACTTCACTTCCACCGTCGGCCTCACGTTGTCGATGGCGCGCTTGAAAATCTTGAGCGGGTCTTCGCCCAGTTTCTCGCCGACCTGCAACATCGCGTTATAGAAAATCCCTTCGGCCACCGACTTTTTACCGTCCAACATAACGCCGTTGATGAACTTGGTCACCAGCGGGCTGTTGTAAACCGGGTCGGGCATTACATCGCGTCTGTCAACAACTCTTCGTCTTGGCATGATTTAGTTTTCAGTAGTCAGTTTTCGGTTTTCAGCGCCCCACTTACCGGTGATCATTATTTTGTTGACCACCGATAACTGACCACTGAAGCTAGTCTCTACTTCTTTTTACCGCCCTTTGCGCCGGCGGGTGCGCCGCCGCCCGCTTTTGGACGCTTGGCCCCATATTTCGAGCGCCCTTGCTTACGGTCGGCGACGCCGACAGAATCGAGCGTGCCGCGAATCACGTGGTAGCGGACTCCCGGCAAATCTTTGACGCGCCCACCGCGGATCAGCACAATCGAGTGCTCCTGTAAGTTATGGCCGACGCCCGGAATGTACGTCGTAACCTCGATGCCATTCGTCAACCGCACGCGGGCGACCTTGCGGAGTGCTGAATTGGGCTTCTTTGGGGTTTGCGTGTAGACGCGCGTGCAGACGCCGCGGCGTTGCGGCGAGCTTTGGAGCGCCGGGCTGGCCGTCTTGTATTTCACTGCCTCGCGGCCTTTGCGAACAAGTTGATTGATTGTCGGCACTTCTGTTCTTGTCCTTATTAGCTTCAACTGGCGCACGCGGAACAAATGTCTCGGCCGATTCAGATGTATCAGCCTGTCCGTGCGCAAAAGGCTCCCGCGTCCTGCCTCTTGCCGGAACTTGTCCGGCAGTCAGCGCAAGAAGCACGGCTGCCCTACCTGAGTGAGAATTGATTTAGGGATGTTCTAACTTCGCCGTTTCTAACGACGGGTGCGGATGATGGCTTCCCTCAAGCCAAAACTTTTCTGTGGCGTCGCATGTTCGTAAATGAGAGGCGAGCAAGGAATAGTTCGTCAACTTTGGTCGCGTGCCCAAACGCTTGACCGCGAGACTTCAGTTTTGACTCACGGGACGCGGGCCTTTACGCCACAATAATTGTCAAGCGACCGGCCCACTACGGGCACAATCGGGCAACGCCTCCACACCGGCAGAACCTGCTGGACGTTGCACTTACAATCAGGACTGTGAGTCCAAACGAGAGACTATACGGATGAGGCTAATATCTGTCAAGCGGCGGCCGGGGCCTATTCATTCTTCGTGACGCTCGGGCGAAACTCTAGTTCGCCGATTGGCAGGAGACGCGACAAGCTGAGACTCGCTCCGACATTAGACATTATCTGGAATAAGGTTTAATAGGTTAAACTTAGCGAATGCTAACCTACGAGAACTTGAAAAAGAAGCCCCGCGAGTTTCTCGCGGCGACCAGTTTAACTCACGAAGAGTTTCAGCT
>JACDEG010000112.1:0-12956 GCA_013816505.1 Pyrinomonadaceae bacterium
ACCGTGCCTATGACATCCGGCGGTTGCCGATGCTCGGCCTGGAAGTGAACGTCGAAGCATTGCCGGCAGCGGCCTGAACCTTAAGCGCTGCTCCAGTTGCTCGATCCAGTTGCCTGTCGGCTTGGCGTGGCAGGACAGGACTGGTGTGGCTCTACCACCCGATCATTTTCAGAGCAGCCGGCTCTCTGAAAAGCCTCGCTTACGTCGAACTCACATTATCCAAATAACCCTTCTGGGTTTGTTCACGCCTTCTAAACATCGGATTTCACGGTTTAGGAAGCGAAAAAAGCCCTTTAAGTCGACTTTGACAGTAAACCTGTTGCGTGATAAGGCAGCATTAACGAAGGCAACACTGCCGCCACTTTCCTATAAGATCAGAGTTGCAACCCTGTTCTTTGAAAGATTCTGTCGTAGGCTCGTAAGTTCACTAAGCCCGCCACGACATTCATCGTCGCGTCATAATCTTCGTCTCGATTGCGGTAGATTGAAGCGGCAATCTGACACTTCTTCCGGCGTGAGAAGGTGTGCTCAATCTCGATGCGGGTACTCGAACGTAGCCGGTTCATCTTCTGCTGCTCGCGCGTCAGCGGATGGTTACGGCGCGCACGCTCATTGAGTCGCACGCTCACCGGCAAGTCCATGTCGCTCATCCCGGCAAAGCCACTGTCGCCATAGATGGTCACACGGTAGTTTTTGAACTCGTCGCAGATGGGGCGTTGCGCATGGTCGTCTTTGAAGACTTTGAAGTCATGCGCCCGCCCGCCGACGCTCGGACTTTGGTCAATGATGATGCCCGAGGGCGTGCCCAACACGACCTGCTTGCGCGTATGTCGTTTCTTCTTGCCAGAGTAATCACTCTTTCTTTTCTCTGGATCGTGTGGCTTGCGCTTGGGTTGTTCGACCCCGTCAATGATGAAGGTCAGTTCGGGGTAAGCTTCGCGGAATTCTTCGACGCTGCCGATGCGTTTCGTGCGGCGCTTTTGTTCTTTCTCAGCCAGTGAGAAAATCCGCCCTCGTGCGTGCTCCGGCACCGGCAGCACGGCGGCAAAGACGGGGCGCATCAATTGGATTGAGCGACAGATGACGCTCTTATGTTCAGCTTTAAAGAGCAGAGTCATAAACTCTTGCGTCAGGTAGAGTCGATAGTAAAGCAGCAGCAGCAACCGATCCGGCACGTCGTTGGCAAAGTCGGCACCGCCACCAGCACGACGACGACGCCTCTTTCAGGTTCGCACAACACGCTTTTTACGTTGCCGCTCCAACTTCTCAAAGGCTTGCTCGACCTGCGGCAAGAGTGCCTGAAACTGATGTAAGTTCATGCCGGTGATAGCGAGGAATTGTTTTGGCTTGCGGCTAAGTTTGCTGAATAGTCCCATTGTTGTCTGTTTCGTCTGACAAACTTATCTGCCTCAACCCTTATCGCGCAACAGGTTTAGTTTAACAGTTATGGCGACAATCCGGTCCGACTCCGATAATCTGCTACTCGATATTGAGGAGGAGTCCACCATGGATGAATTACTGCATGTCCGTTATTAGCGCTACCTCGACGGCTTGGCGCAGAGTAGCTGTGCACAAGTTATCGCCTACCTCCAGACCCTGCACGCCCGCGCTTATGCTCCCGAGATACTCTAATAGTGGACCCCAAAATTTGGCTCTCACGCATTCTTGATGATTCGAGTTCGGCAATTGTTTGCGATAAAATAGAGCGTGAACATTGCTACTTTTCCTACTAGATCGGTTTTCAATTCAGTCTATGGAATATCCGCAGAACTTGAACCATTCGCGAGCATCAGAATCTGTGATCGTCGCGAGGGCTTCTTTGATCGCTTGCACCAGCGCGTCGTAAGTTCTCGCTTTTGCGCGTCGCACATAAGTCTTGATCTTTGACCAGCAGCGCTCAATCGGGTTGTAGTCTGGCGAATAAGGTGAGAGGTACTCCACTCGTGCGCCGCGTGCGGCAACCAATTCATCAACTCCTTCGACTTTGTGCGACGAGAGATTGTCCATGAGCAGAATGTCGCCCGGGCGCAGTGTGGGCCCCAGCACTTGGTCCAGATAGAGCTTGAAGATTGCACCGTTGATGGCGCCTTCCAACACCCACGGGGCTTGCCACCCATTCACTCCGAGGACGCCAATCAGAGTGTAGTTGCGACCGTAGTCTGACGGGATGTATTCGACCACTCGCTGGCCGGGGACGGCGCGTCCATAACGGCGCGTCAGATTCAGTAAAGTGCCTGTTTCATCGAGGAATTTCAGCTTTCCAGCCAGCCACTCGGCGGCGCGAACGCGAAAGTCTGCCCGCTCTTTCTTTACTTCCGGGCGTTGCTGCTCATCCGGCTGAGGAGACTTTTTTTTCGCTTCAGGTCTAAGCGTTGCAGTGCGCGACACATGGTCGCCGCGCTGACTGACAATTTCGTAGCGGACGCGATCTTTTCTCGCAGTTCGACAAGGGTGGCATCCGGTTGGGCGGCAACCAACTCACGGAGCTTCTGTTCGTGAGTTGCGAGCAGGCGTTGCTGTCCGCCACCGCGCGGGAGAGCCGCCGCGCTGCCGGTCGCGCGCCAGCGTTGCAAGAGTTTCTCGACAAAGGAGCGGCTGGCACCGAACTCGTCAGCGATTTCCTGCTGCGTGTAGTCAGGATGATTCTCAAAGAACAAGATGATTCTTTCGCGGAGGTCATCAGAATATTGGATCATGTTAAAATAATGCTCGATGTCCTTCCATACAATCAAGTGAAAACTGATCTAAGGCAGCGCACAACCATCGCCGGAATTTATCTTCCCCGCTCCACTTTTGCCTGCTTTCCATTAATTGATTTCATGTTCGCCACGTGAGGCTTCTGCTCAAAAACTCAATTTGAGACCGAAGCGTATTGAACGTTCACCGAACGTGGTTCGTGATTCTCCGAACGCGCTCGAAGTGAAATCGCCGCTCGGATTACGGAAGTGCGGCGTGTTCGTGACGTTGAACGCAGTAGCTTGGAACTGCAATCTGAACTGCTCAGTCAACGAGAAAGTGCGCGCCAACGTCGCGTTGTAGTTGAAGAAACTCGGGCCGCGCAGAGAGTTGCGCCCGACATTACCGGTTTGTCCCGGCAACGGGTCACTAAATACACTGGTATCGAAGAACAATTGCCCTGGCCCAAGCCCTCCGAGAATGCGCGGAGTGCCGGTAACGTTCGGACGATCCTCTGCGCCCAGAGGTCTGTTGCTACGACCAGCCGGGTCAGTAATCAAATTCACATTGAAGATGTCAACCGGCGTTCCAGAGCGCGTGGTGAAGACGCCGCTCAAGGTGAACCCGCCCAACAACCCCTGCCATCGAAGCCCGTTAGAATCGAACAGCTTTCCGCCGCGACCGAACGGCAGACGGACGACGTGACTGACGACCAGATTATGCCTGCGGTCAAAGCTGGACGGGCCGCGATTGTTGTCAGTGCTGAGGTCATCGTCCAGAGAAAAAGCGTCCGTGTAATCAAGCGACTTGCTGAATGTGTAAGCAGCCGTGATCCTGCCGTAACCCCTGAACCGACGGTCAACTCTGGCTTGCATCGAGTGGTAGGAATTGCTCAACATGAAGTCGGACACGAAAGTGTCGGAGGTGCGCCCGAAAAGTCGGGCAAGCGGGCGCTCATTCTGTAGCGATCCGGGAGGGGCGGCATTGATATTAAGCGTGCCCGGCAGACGCGTGCCGCGCGAACCGACGTAACCGACGGATGAAACGAACCCGTAGATGTCTCGTTCCAACGTGAAGTTATACGATTGCACATAACCGCGCTTTTGATTCGGATTGACTACACCGAGTGTAGCGTTTCCCGGCGGAGTTACGATGCCGCTCGTGGTGTCAACACCCGTCGCGGAAGGAATTCCGGTGCTGATCGTGATGACATTGCCGCGAGCATCGCGAGGGGGCAACTGAGCAGCGTTGCCGGTAAATGTCACGTCTGTTTGCCCGCCGAAATTTTGGGTGGCGAGAGTGTTAACGCTCAAGGGAATGTAACTGATGCCGTATCCGGTGCGGATCACCGTCTTGTCGTCCAAACGATAGGCAAGCCCGAGGCGCGGCGCGAAGTTAGTGAAATCCGTTTTGACGCCGAGCCGTTCATCAACGGGGCTAAAACCCGCGATCAAAACCTGATTGGTCGCCGGATCGTAACGCGACTGGTCGCCCGGATTGGCCGGCGTCGAATACGGGTAAATCTCATAGCGTAAACCGTAGTTCAGCGTCAGCTTCGGGTTCACCTGCCAGCGATCCTGGGCAAAGAAGAAATACTGCCGCAGGCGATAGCCGCCAAGTTGAGTGACCGTCGTGCGGTTGACCGTCTGCGGCAGGCCGAGCAGAAAAGCGGCAAACGAATTGGCCGATGTACCCGTAGTGCGGGACGTTAAGCCGGATGAAAAAGTAAAGTTGCCGCGCGGGTTGCTGCCCGCCGCTTGAAATTTATTGAGAATCAGGTTTCTGATGTCGCCGCCGAAACGAAACGTGTGATTGCCCATCGTCTTCGTCCAGTTGTTGACGATGTTGTAGCTCGTTTCGGCGATCTTGAACGGAACGGTCGTCGCGATGCCTAAGAACGGAGTGTTGCCCAAATTGAAACCGCCGATTGAAATCGCCGGCAGTCCTCCCGTAAAGAAGTCGCCTTGATTAATGCCCGGAATGCCGAGTTGCGTGGCGAGGTCTGCTTCAGTCGGCGAGGCGCCGGCAATAAGCACGCGCACGAAGCCGAGGCGACCTTCCGTCACGAGGCTCGGCGAGAAGGTGTGCGTCAGGTTGATCGTCCCGCTTTGATTTCTTGATGGTCCTATTGCCGCCGTTGCGACGCCGCCCGTACTTGGTCCACCCAATTCGCCGAACGCGGGCACGTCGGAAGTATTCGCCTTGAAGAAGCTGTAACGAACAAACCCGTTCGTGTTGTCGCCGAAGATGTGGTTGATCTTTACGTCGAACTGGTCTCGGTCTTGAATGAACGTGCCGGCTGCTTCGTAGTTGTTCGTCGCTCCCGGAAGATTCGGCAAAGGTACGCGAGTTAAGATAGCTCTCGCCACCGGGCTGATGCGGTTAGTCGGAATAATGTTATTCGCAAACGGCTGGCGACTTGCCGCCGCAATCGTCCCCGTCGGCCCGGGGTCGAAAATTGTGCCAAAACCACGAAAGTCGCCGTTGCGGAAGGCTTCAGTCGGAACACTGAGAATCGTGGATTGTCCGCGACGGTCGCGCCCGCCTTGATAGTCACCGAAGAAGAAAGTCTTGTCGCGGCGGATTGGGCCGCCGAACGTAAACCCGAACTGCGTCAAATTCGTCGGTGGCTCGTCCAGCGTTGCAAGCGTGTTGCGCGAACTCAAAGCACTGTTCGTGTTAAAGATGTAAGTGCTGCTGTGGAAGTCGTTCGTGCCCGATTTGATCTGCACGTTGACGACACCACCCGCCGCACGCCCCGATTCTGCATCATAGGAGTTGGTTGAAACGTCCACGACCTGAATCGCCTCTGGGGAAGGCACAATGTTGCTTTGAGAGATAACGTTCGTTTGATTGTTGATCGTTCCGTCGAGTTGAAAGTTGTTGTAACGTTCGTTCTGGCCGTTGATGCGGTTGGTCAGAGAACCGTTCGGATTACCAAATGAAGAGCCGACGGTCTGCGCTTCGGTCACTCCGGGCGTGATGTCGAGGATGCTCTGGTAGTTGCGGTCGACGGAGAGCGGCAGTTCTTCAACCTGCTCTCTGGTGATCTGCTGGCTGACATCGGCGCGGTCCGTTTTCAACAGCGCGGTCTCGCCGCTAATCTCAACCGTTTCAGTCACGCCGCCCGGTTCCAACTGCACATCGGCGCGTACGGTCGTATTGATTGCCACTTCGACGCGCTCGCGGATGGATTTTTTGAAGCTTGTTTGCTCTATCTCGATCCGGTATATGCCCGGATCGATGCTGTTGATTGAGAAGTTGCCCTCTTCATTGGTGACGGCTTCACGTCTCGTGCCGCGATCAACGTCCGTGACGACGACGCGCGCGCCGGGAATCACGCCTCCGTTGACATCCTCGACGTGCCCAACAAGCGATCCCGTGACGGTTTGCGCCGCCGCTGCACCCAGGAATAGGCACATCAAACAATAAGCAGAGAAGAGGCGGGTGAGTGTTGTTCGTTTCATGATCAAAATCTCCATGCAGTTCGTGGGCGAGAAGTTCACGGACTTGCTGTGTCGATTTCTGCGTTTTCAAAACCTTGCCAAACGTGAAGAGATTTGTCAGCGTCCGAAACAAAGTATCCTTTTGACTGCTATCGAAAAGTTTTTCACCCTCTGCCATCGCAATACATCGGATTAACTTTCAGAACACCCACGTTAAAGTGACTCTCGTCGCATGAACCTGAAAAGCGGACAAGCAAACAACAAACTAGAAGCAGTGGCTTTAGTTCGAGATCACAACAAATTACAGAAAACCATCGAAACTGACACGCTCTCTGAAACTCACGCGGTTGACGGGGCACCGAAATGTTTCTGTAGAACGAGCGCGATGGTGCCGCGGAGTCTCGGTTGCGCGGCATCTTCCGCCGGAACAATGCGGGTCATTGGGACTGTCGGTGATCGTTCCGCGATAACTTGATTGACGATGGGGCCGACGCGCTCCCACGCGCGCGTCACTTCTCCGACCAGAACGATCAAGCTCGGCGCGATTCCGGTGATGAGCATTGATATGCCGACGCCCAGGTAATGCGCCATGCGCTCAAGCGCCTCTGCCGCTTTGTCGTCGCCCTGTTCTGCCAATCGCAAAACATCTTCAAAGGTCGGCTTGCCTGAGCTTTGCGCGGGGCGCGCTTTCTTGGCGCGGCTGCTTGCTGTCGCCTGCATATACGCGCGAATTGCCGCCGAGTTTGAGGCATATACTTCCCAGCAACCGCGATTGCCGCACTTACACGGCGGGCCGTCTTCATTGATTGAGACATGACCAAACTCGCCCGCCACACCCGTCGAACCATTGACGAGTTGCCCGTTAGCGATGATGCCCGTCCCGATTCCTTCCGAAACCGTCACGGCGATCAAATCGCGCACGCCGTTCGTACGCTGGCCGAACCATATTTCCGCTAAAGCGCAGGCATTTGCGGCATTTTCGATTTCTACTGAAAGTCCTGTGGCGCGTTCGAGTGGCTTTTTCAAATCAACATCGCGCCAGCCTAAATTCGGCGCGAAGACCAAGCGTTGCGACAAACGGTCAACACGTCCCGGCAAACTCACACCGATTCCCTCATAGAAGGCCTGCGGGCGAAGTTTAATAAAGTCGGACACACGCTGGCATAAATCTTTGAGGAAAACCTGAGGCTCTGCCGCTGTAGGGAAAGACTCCTGCGCAATAAATCGCGCGTTGAGATCGGCGAGCGCGATCATGGTGCTCGTCGGGCGCACGTTGATACCGATGATTCCCGCCCGCTCGACATTCAAGTGCAGGAACCTAGGTTTACGTCCGCGAGGCAAGTAACCGAAGGCTCCCTCAGTGATCCACTGCTCCTCAATCAACTGCTCCGTGATGACCGAGATAGTACTGCGCTGAAGTCCGGACAGCCGCGCTAGATCGGCGCGCGAGACAGGCTGGCGTGTGCGGATCATATCGAGCACGATGCGCCGGTTTATGTCGCGTGCGGTCTCACTTGTCGCCACTTGGAAGCTCGTGAGATCGATTTTTCGCATCAATCAAAAGGAGAGTAATGGCTTGGTTGCCTGCCTATCTAGTTCGAGGCTCGAATAATATAAGCAATGAAGTGTGCGGTCAAATATTTCGGGTTGAGTTGGAGCAATTGCTTTTCGCATTATACTCGGCCTTGCTCTGCGACCCGCTCTCCTCCTGAGGCCGACCCGTTGGACGTAACTCCTCGCCATTCAGGTGGCGACACTTCGAGCCCGCGATTATGCTCCTGTGCGTTCGATGGTTCTGTAGCTCCCAACTCTCCTACCGCGACATGGGATTGTTTAGCAGGTGGACAAAAAACGCCGCTATTTCGTCCACAGCTGCATAAAAAAACAGGCTTGAGGTAGCTTGGAAGCGCGGTCAGCCTCCAACTCTTTACATTACGAGTGCTGGAGGCCACTGATGATCCTAACGCAAACATTCATTTCTACTGTTGCGGCTGCGATATCTCTTGACACAAAGGGCGTTCTGTTAATACTTGGCAGTTATTTTCAAAACTCCTGCGAATAGCGTTGAGGTAGCAGGTGATGCCAACCACGCACGCCGAAGGAATTGAACGTGGCGCTGAGAGATGCGCTCAAAGCCATGACGCTTGATAACATTGATGGGTGGTTTAGGCATTGTGGCTATGAGGGGCATTGCAAGTGCAAACCGCTGTCAGATGCTGCTTGCCGTTTCGCTTCTGGAATCTTATTCTCAATCAATCAACCTGATCTTCACGTCTCAGTATTCGAGGTGGTATTTAGGGCAAAAAAACGTAGCGTAGAGTATCTTCGAAGCAAACCTTTTCGTACTTTTACTTTAGCTTTGACTAAGCTTGACCGTGTTCATCCGATCATGAAAGTGATTACTAAAAATTCTATCGCGCATTACCGAATCATGGAGTCGCTCGGCGCGGGCGGCATGGGCGCGGTCTATAAGGCGTATGACGAAAAGCTTCATCGCATTGTCGCGCTCAAACTCTTGCCGCCGGAATACATCTCTCAGGAAGACCGCCGTCGTCGCTTTCTTCAGGAAGCCCGCGCCGCCTCGGCCTTGAATCATCCGCACATTCTCACCGTTTACGAATTTGGGGAGGACGGAGGCCACCCCTACATGGCGATGGAGTATGTGGAGGGCGAGACGTTGCGTCAGAAGATCGCGTCTCGCGCGTTACAGGTCAGGGAAGCTTTAGACATCGCAATACAGATTACCGAAGGTCTCGCTAAAGCTCATGAGGCGGGGATAATTCACCGCGACCTGAAACCGGAAAATCTGATGGTCAGCCGGGACGGTTACGCGAAAATTCTGGACTTCGGCATTGCGAAACTCGTCCCCCGCCGCCGCGGGCGCTCGCTCGCCGCTGATAGCGCACAGAAAACGCTCATCCATGTCAAGACGCAATCCGGGACGATCATGGGGACGGTCAATTACATGTCGCCGGAACAGTTGCTCGGCCAGCGCGTTGACCTCCGCAGCGACATCTTTTCCTTCGGGATCGTCTTCTGCGAGATGCTGACGGGCACGTGTCCTTTCGCTGCCCTAAACCAGATTGACACGATGCACGCCATCCTGCACGAAGAGCCGAGGCTGCGGGATGCGCTCAAATCCCAACTGCCGCTCGATCTTCAGCGAATCCTCGCCAAAGCTCTGGCCCAAGCACCGAAGCATCGCTATCAAACGGTCGAAGAGTTCGCGGTGGAACTCAAAGCCTTCAAGCGCGATCTCGAACTGGGTCAGGCCGTGACGACCGTCCCGGCTAAAACCAAGCTAGTCTTGAAACGCGGCGCGGCGCGGGCGCGCTCTCGCGGGATAAATTACGAGAAAGAACTGAACGAAACCCAATTCAAAGCAGTGACGACGACGATGGGTCCACTCCTGATCGTCGCCGGGGCGGGCACGGGAAAGACGCGGACGCTGGTCTATCGCGTCGCGCGTCTGGTTGAGACAGGCGTGCGGCCCGAATCGGTGCTCCTGCTGACCTTCACACGGCGGGCGGCGACCAGCATGCTCGCGCGCGCGGCCTCGCTCTCCGACACGCGCTGCCAGCGGGTCTCGGGCGGCACCTTTCACAGCTTGGGCCACTCCATCTTACGGAAGTTCTCAGAGCTGGCGGGCGTCGAGCGCAACTTCACCGTGCTCGACGGAAGCGACACCGAAGACTTGATTGATCTGCTGCGCCGGCAGATGCACCTCACCAAAGACCGGCGCTTTCCCCGCAAGCGCACCATCTGCGCGATCTTCAGCATGATGGTCAACAAGGTCAGCTCGATGGAAGAGGTGCTCGACCAGTGCTACCCACAATTTATTGATGAGCGCCCCGGCCTCGAAGCGTTGTTCATCTCGTTCGAGGAGTTCAAGCGCGCGCGCCACATGCTCACTTACGACGACCTGCTGGTGCGGCTGTGTGAAGCCCTCGAAGCGAGCGCGGAATTGCGCGCGCGGCTCTCAGATCAGTACCGCTACATCATGGTGGACGAGTATCAGGACACAAATAAGCTTCAAGCGCAGATCGTGCGGCTGATGGCGTCGACGCATGACAACGTGGCGGTGGTCGGCGACGAATGCCAATCAATCTACTCGTTCCGCGGGGCGAGCTACAGAAATATGCTGGAGTTCCCCGAACTCTTCCCCGCCGCCGAGGTCATCAAACTGGAAGAGAACTTCCGCAGCACTCAACCGATCCTCGACGTGGCGAACGCGATTATCTCCGACGTCAAAGAAGGCTACGCGAAGCGTCTCTTCTCGCGTGTGAAGGAAGGCCCGCCACCAGTCGCGGTCAGCGCGCGTGATGAAAACGAGCAGTCGCGTTTCGTCGCCGAGCGCATCGAAGAGTTGCGTGACGAGGGCGTACCAATGGACGAGATCGCTGTGCTGTTTCGTGCCAGTTCTCACTCGTTCGACTTGGAAATAGAACTGGGCAAGCACGGAATTCCGTTCCGCAAATTCGGCGGAATCAAGTTTGCCGAATCGGCTCATATCAAAGACGCGCTCTCGTTCCTGCGCGTCGTCGTCAACCCTTCGGACACGCTCTCGTGGTTCCGAGCCCTCAAACTGATTGACCACATCGGTGACGCGACGGTCAATCAGATACTCGATCATCTCGGCGTCGAGCGAAAAGAGTTCAGGGCGACGCGGACAAAAGAGAGCCTCTTTAAGAAGTTGCATCAATTTCCGGCGCGGGCCAGCTACCAAGACCAATTGAGCCGGCTGGCACGCTTACTGGGAAGCCTCGTCGAGCAAAAATCACCGAGCGTGCAGCTTTCCACAGTGCTCCGTTTTTATCGGCCTATTTTGCAAGCCAGATACGATGATTATCCGCGCCGCGGGCGCGACCTCGAACACATGCAGGCCATCGCGAAACGTTACAAAAGTTCCGCCGAGCTGCTCTCGGACATGGCGCTCGATCCATCGGACGCGGCTCACTCGAACAAGGAGAAGCGTGGCGGCAGCGGCGAGGTGACGCTCTCGACGGTGCATTCGGCGAAAGGCTTGGAGTGGGACGCCCTGTTTGTCATCTGGATGACAGACGGCTGGTTCCCTTCGTCCCGCTCCTACGATGAGTCTGATGATCTGGAGGAAGAGAGGCGGTTACTTTATGTCGCCACAACGCGGGCGAAGCGACATCTTTATTTCGTCTATCCGCTGAATGTCTATCGTGGCGCGGAAGGCGATTCCTTCCCCGTCGTCTCGCGATTTCTGGAACCCATCCCCGCCACGATTCTTCAGCACGCTTCCCTAAGTGAATGAAGCAACCACCGAAGACTCTCTGCTCGTCGGAACATGGTACGCTGCGTGGACGAGCGTTCAGGCTGCCGCCACTTTCCGACACCTTGTCCTGACCTCTAAATTCTTCACCAGCCACTTTCTTCATTTGAGAAATTCGCGGATTAATCGGGCGACTTCTTGCTGTTTTTCCACGACTACCATGTGGTTGGCTTCGTCAAAAATCTTTATTTGCGCGTTCGAGATGCGCGAGGCGATCACTTCAGATTCCACCGGCAATGTCGCCGTATCCTCTCTTCCGGCGATGACAAGCGTCGGCAGTTTGATCACGGCAATTTCGTCGCCAATGTCATTCCGCT
Organism: Pyrinomonadaceae bacterium; assembly: GCA_013816505.1. Taxonomy (GTDB): domain Bacteria; phylum Acidobacteriota; class Blastocatellia; order Pyrinomonadales; family Pyrinomonadaceae; genus JACDEG01. Next base: position 11,739 of record JACDEG010000112.1, read on the forward strand.
CAAAAACGGCGCGCGCCGCCTCGAACATGCCTTCAACTTGTTTGAAGTCAATCAGTTTATGGCGGTAATGCTCAACCAATTGCGGCTGATTTTTGTAGGTTGCCGGGGCAAAGAAGAATTGCAACGCGGCGTCGGCAATACTAGCGCGGTGGCCGTCGCGGAACATTTCCCACAGTTTCCAGGTTTGCTCGCGAATCTGCGGCGGGTCGAGTCGTGCGGTCGTCGCGATTAAGATGAGCGAGTCAATGATTTCAGGGTGCTGAAGCGCCAGACGCATCCCCGTCATGCCGCCGATTGAAAAACCTACCCAGATAACCTTCGATAAATCGAGCTTTGTCAGCAGCTGATAGTAATCATCAGTCATCTCTTCGAGCGTCATCGGTGTTCGATAACCGCTATTTCCGTGACCGTGGATGTCAACAAGGAAGATGTGAAAATCATCGACGAGTTCTGTCACAAGATGATCAAACACTTCAGAACCCCATAAGAGGGCATGAGAAAAAACAATCGTACGCTGATTACGGTTTCCCAGCTCACGATAGTTGAGCGCAACACCATTGACGTGAATAACCGGCATCCTGACCTCCCAATGAAATGAAGCGTTGTTGAGAAAAATACAGGTTGATTTGGTGCGCGACCGGAGAGGCGGACTGTTAATCCGCCCCGTCCAACGCGCGGCTACGTTATCCTCAATACTTCGGTCGGAGCATCAGACCGTCGTCATCGCTGACTTCCGCAAGCCGAGATACTCCAAAGCGGCAAACATCGCTACACCGCAAGCCTGAAAGATGATGAAGGCATATCCCAATCCGGTCGGGTCAACCCATCCGATCAGTAAAAGCAGGAGGCTATCAATCGTCCACAGCGCGTTGAGAACGATTACTGACCAGACCGCTGGCGGCGAAAGATTCTCCCGCCTTGCAAGATAGATGAGGAATGCCGCGAAGGGCAGCAGGCTCAAGCCCGCGTAACGCGATAGCTCCTTTGGCAATCCCAAAAACTGTGCAAGCAGATCGGAGCCGAAGATCATCAGCAATCCGATGGCGATGCATGTCGCCGCGTCGGCGAGCAACACCCAGCGAAGAAAAGTCGAAGTACGAAATAACTGCATGTGTTTGAACCTCCAAAGTGAAATGAACAACAGGCTTTCTCAGGTATCGAACCGTTCGCCTTCTCTTAGTGGATAATTCCCTACCTGTTGTTAGAAAACAATTACTT
>JACDEG010000112.1:12966-14200 GCA_013816505.1 Pyrinomonadaceae bacterium
CAATTACTTCAGAGGTAATGGAGAGCGAGGACGCTTTGTGATAGCGTGGCAGGCCGATGGCTAATGTTCAATCTCATTCGGTTGGCAATCTGCTGCGCGAGTGGCGCACGCGTCGGCGTATGAGCCAACTCGATCTCGCTGTTGAAGCCGAGATTTCGACGAGGCATTTAAGCTTTCTCGAAACCGGACGGTCCAGCCCGAGCCGCGAGATGGTTCTGCATCTTGCCGAACAGCTCGAAATACCGTTGCGCGAGCGCAATGCCTTATTGATTTCTGCCGGGTATGCTCCGGTCTTTAAGGAACGACCGCTCGGAGACCCGGCGCTTCGGGCGGCGCGCAAAACCATTGATTTGGTGCTGGCGGGACACGAACCATATCCGGCACTGGCGATTGATCGGCATTGGACGCTCGTCGCGTCGAACAAAGCGGTTCCACCTTTGCTCGCCGGAGTTGATCGGTTGTTGCTTGAGCCACCCGTCAACGTGCTGCGCCTCAGCCTACACCCAAAAGGCATCGCTCCACGGATCGTCAACCTTCCGGAATGGCGCGCACACTTGCTCGCGCGCCTGCGCCGCCAAATCGAAGTCAGCGCCGACCCGATCCTCGAAAAACTTTTCAGCGAACTGTCAGACTATCCAGCGCTGCAAAAAAGCGTGTCGAGCAAACCTGTGATCAATCATGATGATACCGATGTTGCAGTGCCGCTTCAGGTGATGATTGAAGAAGGCGTTCTTTCGTTCATCAGCACGACCACCGTTTTCGGAACGCCAGTTGAAATTACATTGTCCGAGCTTGCCATCGAATCGTTTTTCCCCGCCGACAGTTTTACGTTGGAGACCCTCAACGCACTTTACAGAAAAGCACCATCATTCGCGTGATCAGAAATTTGTCTCCGCATCGGCGTTTACTGACTGTTGCATTGATAGCCAAACTTTTCAGAGCATGGTCAAAGCGCGTGCATGGCGACGAATAAACCATGCTCACCAGATTGGAAAGAGATACGGCGTCAGAACCGTCCGACTGTCCGGAGCACAAGCTCATGTTCACGGTTTTCGGCAAGGCCGGATAAAACCTCAGCTCAGAACCAGCAACGAGAAGAGTTATCCTAAAGACTTGGCTGTCTACTTAGCCCGTTGCTATCCATCCATCTGCCAAGTTCACAATGCGATTGCCGTGTGAAGCATTTAGCTCAGAGTGTGTGACCTGCACGATAGTCGTTCCTTCAGAGTTGAGC
>JACDEG010000557.1 GCA_013816505.1 Pyrinomonadaceae bacterium
CGCCCGGATCAATCTGGATATCGAAAGCTGGCGAGACATCCGCGACCGTAGCGGCGTGCTCGACTGGTTCATGACACCCAAAGAGATTGATAATAGATGACCGCGCATTCATGCTAACTGACTCAAAAGTGACGGGTGACAGGTGACAGGTGACAAGACTGAGCTCATGCGCTTCGGGTTGTTCCGCGCCGCAAGCTCCGATTGTGTGTGGTGAAGAGTTGCGGCTCACAGGACTCGCCGGGCGTTCTCGCAGAATCTCAACCGTCCTTTCACCTGCCACGATTTACCTGTCACTGCTGAGTAACTGAGTTCATACGATAGGTGAGAATCGAGCGGACAACCGGCGACGGACGAAGGCTCATCACTACCATTTCACCGTGCCGCCTTCAAACGTCGCAACACCGCAAAGGAGTACAACAATTGAACGCCCATCATAAGCTTCGTACATCGTACTCGGCGCTTACGCTCGCCGCGACAATCTTTTTCTCTTCGTCGGCAGGTGCTGTCTCGCCTAAGACCGATGCGAAAAGCGAATCATCATCCGTCCCGGCTCCGGCCATCCGCGTGACTCCGCCTGCCCCTGTCTTTGATGACAAAGCGCGAGTCGCCGAACTGATCGAGCGCCGGGCGCGGGTCGCCAAAGAGATTGGGCCGAAGGGAATCCTCGTTCTCTACAGTGCCGAGCCGCGCATCTACACGCATGATGTCGACTATGAATATCGTCAGGAGAATAACTTATATTACCTGACGCACCTGAAGCAGCAGGGAGCGACGCTGGTGTTGATGCCCGGTCACGAGTCTCTGCGCGAAATCCTGTTCATCCCGAAACGCAATCCGGCGCGCGAGACGTGGGACGGATTCATGTACGGCGCCGCCGACGCGCACCGTCTTTCCGGCATCAGCGAGATTTGGGAGGCCAAAGAGTTCGAGCCGTTCATGCAGGCCCTCAAAAAGCGCGAAGCTTACCGCCCGAAGAATGAAGCGATACTGATGTCGGCAACGGCGACGAAAGATCAAGCGGCTTCATCCACGTCTGCGGCAAATACCAATACGGCAAGTACGACTGCGACGGGCGCTGTCGCGACCGGATTCGAGCCGCTATTCTCCGCCGTCGAGCAGAAAGAGGCCGCACTCTTTTTACTTGTGCCGCCAAAGGAGGCGGCGAGCGGCGAGTTCGGCGACCATCGCGAGTGGCGGCGCGAGCAGCGGTTCGCTGCGGGGTGGAAGCGTGAGGGCGGTGCCGACTTTCAGATTCGCAGCGCGTTCCCCATCTTCGCCGCGATGCGTCTGCGCAAATCCCCTTTGGAGATTCAGCGTCTGCAACACGCCATCGACATCACGACCGAAGCCTTCGGTCGTTCGATGGCCGCCGCCGGACGCGCACAGTGGGAGTATGAAGTCGAGGCCGAAGTCGAGTACACATATCGCCGCCGCAATGCCGACTACTGGGGCTATCCATCGATTGTCGGTTGCGGGCCGAACGCGACGACGCTCCACTACAACGAGTCGCAGGGGCGCATCAATCAAGGCAGCCTACTGCTGATGGATGTCGGCGCGGAGTACGATCATTACACCGCCGACGTGACGCGGACGTTTCCCGTCAACGGTAAATTCACGCCCGCGCAGGCCGACATTTACAACATCGTCTTCGCCGCGCAGGAAGCCGCTTTCCGCGCGACCCGTCCCGGCGCGACCATTAGCGAGGTGAACACCGCCGCGACCGAGGTTATCAAGGACGGGCTGCTCCGCCTCGGTTTGATTACCGACCGCAACTCAAACCAACACCGCATCTGGTTTATGCACGGAACCTCGCATTGGCTCGGAATGAACGTTCATGATGTCGGCGACTACAGCACGAAGTTCGAGCCGGGGATGGTCTTCACCAACGAGCCGGGCATCTACGTCCGCGCCGACGCGCTCGATTACCTGCCGAAGACGCCGGAGAACGAAAAGTTGATCGCCGCCGTGCGCCCCGCATTCGAGAAGTACAAGAACATCGGCGTGCGCATCGAGGATGACGTGTTGGTGACGCCGGAAGGTTACCACAACCTCTCCGCCGCGCTACCGCGCACCATCACCGACATCGAAGCTTTCATCGCCCGCGCGACGCGCGAGTTGCGCCTGACGGCTATCGAGCGACAGCAGCCTGACACAACGGCGATGGCCGGCCTGCGCATCGAGTCGTTCATTGACCCGTCCGGACTGTGGAGCACGCGAGATTTCACGAGGCCCGACTTGTCGCGCGAGTCGTTGTCATTCAACACGGCGATGTCCGCCGGTCGCACCATCCGACGTGGCTTTGTCTTCATCGGGTCGGCGAAAAATGACGAACGTCGCCATCAGTCGCACGCCGATCATCAGAGCGAATAAACCTCGCGGTCACACACAAAACTATCAGGGCCTGGAACATCAACATTCCAGGCCCTTCATCATTTGACGGTGATTGCGAAATCTTTATAACAAGTCAGCGGTGCAGAGTTCGGGAATAAACGTTTCAGTGATGACCCGTCAGCCGAAGATTTACCTGCGTGGGAAGTCGATGCGGTCGTACACATCCGCCAATGAAATTTGGCAATTGATGGACGGAAGGTTGAGAGAGCTTGTCAGCCCTTCAACTATCGTATTCGGCCATGACCCGTCAGGCTGACGAGAAAAGTGCTCGACGTGCGGCTTGTCCTGCGCCACCAACACGTAATCCAGCAGGGAATTAATCTGAGTGCCGTAACGGAGGGACTTTTCGCCCCGGTCGTAGGCTTCGGTCGAGCGTGACAAAACCTCGAAGATGACGGTCGGATTAACCACTACGTCGCGCTGATCGTCGTGAAAAACCGGTTCGCCACAGACAACCATCAGATCGGGATATGCGAACAGCTTATTCGAGCCAGTTCGAACTTTCATGTTCGGAGAGTACCCGCGACACGTGCTCCCTTTGAGTTGTGAGCCGACAGTGACGGCGAGGTTGAAACAGATGGTGCTATGGGTCGGGCTTTCGCCGGCCATCGCATACACGTAGCCGTCAAGAAACTCGTGCCGGATTTCTGAGGGCCGCTCAAGTGACAGATATTCTTCCGGGGTGAAAGTCGGCAACGTTAAAGGAACTGACATTATTACTCCTCCCGAGGACTGTTTAGCCTCTACTACTCGTAACTCAACGCTTTCACCGCATCCTGTCTGGCCGCCCGCAGCGCCGGGTACAAGGCCCCGATGGTCCCGCCCAGTAGCCCGATCAACAGCGCGATCAGCACCCACCGTGGCTCGATTTCGACCGACAGAGAGGTGGCACGCATCACGGCGAAGCGCGCGACAAAGGTCAGCGCCAAGCCAAGCAGGACACCGAGCACGCTGACCAACAGCGCCTCCTGCTCGATGATCCACGCGATGCTGACGCTTGGCATGCCGAGCGATTTAAGGATGCCGATCTGCCGCGTGCGTTCGGTCACGGTGGTGTACATCGCCAGCAGAATGACCAGCATGCTGATGGCGGCGGCGACCGAGACCACGACGCTGATAAAGACATTCAGAGCGGGAACGCCCGACGCATAAATCTCCGGTAGGTCGCGCATGAAAATGATCTGCGTGTCGGGCATTCTTTCCTGGATGCGCGCCGCGACCTGCTCCTGCTCGGCCGGGTCGACACACGCGACGAGAATCGTCGTGCAACGGCCTTCGACGCCGACCTGCTCCTGCATCACCGACAGCGGAATCTTGATGCGGCCTCCACCCGGCGGCTCGTACACGCCGACGATGCGGAAGGTGCGTTCGTAGACTGGCAAGGTGTCGCCGACCTTCGCCTTACGCTGCTCTTGCCAGACGGTGTCGACAACCGCCTCGGCGTCGCCCGACGGCAGGCGGCCCTCGACGACGCGCAGGCTCGAAAGCCTGGTGTACTCGTCGAATGGAACGCCGTCGATGATGCGTACACCGAAGCCGGTGTCGGTGCCGACGGTGTTCTGCCCGATGGGGACGGTGGCGCGCACACCCTCGATTTTCGCCAACTCGTCAGCGACCGAAACATCGAGGTTGAACGGTTGCGCCCCGCTCAACGCCATCGTCCCGGAAGCGCGCAGCATGATCTCCGCGCCGACGCCGGCCTC
>JACDEG010000113.1 GCA_013816505.1 Pyrinomonadaceae bacterium
GATGTGTGTTCCGCACCGAAAGCACTCGCCGGCGGCGCGCCCGGTTTTAACCTTTGTTGACGGCTCTCATCGCGCAGGCTAGAATGCTTTCGGCGTCTCTGGCGATTCAAAAATTTTACGGCGGCGGCGCGCCCTCTTTTGACAGTCCTTAAAGCCACGCCTCACGTGCTGCCGGTCGGCAGCGTCGAACAATCCACCATTTCAATAGCCCACTTCGGTAATTTATAAATTTTCTTCAGACGAGGTGTCTCCGGCCTTCATGCAAATTAAAATCGATGACCTGCTGCGCACGGCGACGCACTTTGGCGCGTCCGACCTCCATATCAAAGCCGGTTCGACGCCCTTCATGCGCATCGGCGGTGAGTTAAAGCCGGTCATGGACGCGCCCCAACTAAGCCAGGAGGACACGCTCGACATGGCCTTCTCGATGATGTCGAACCGGCAGAAGCAACGCTTCAAAGAGGTCTCGGAAGCTGACATCGCGTACGGTGTGGCGGGCCTCGGTCGTTACCGCGCCAACATCTTCCAGCAGCGCGGCACGGTCGGGATGGTGCTGCGCGTGATCCCAGACACGGTGCGCACGCTCAGCGAACTGAGTATGCCGCCGGTAGTCGAACGACTCGCCGAAGCGCAACGCGGGCTGATCCTCGTGACCGGCACGACGGGTTCGGGTAAATCGACGACACTCGCCGCGGTGATCGACCACATTAACTCGAGCCGCTCCGGCCACATCGTCACCATCGAAGACCCCATCGAGTTTTTGCACCGCGATAAGCGCTCTTTCATCACGCAGCGCGAGGTTGATGTTGATACGCGCTCGTTCGCCGAGGCGCTACGCGGCTCGCTGCGCCAGGACCCGGACGTGATTCTCGTCGGCGAGATGCGCGACCATGAAACGATTGCGACGGCGCTGACCGCCGCCGAGACGGGCCACCTCGTCCTCTCAACGCTGCACACGCTCGACGCGACCGAGACGATCACGCGCATCGTGTCGTCGTTTCCGCCGCACCAGCAAAAGTCTGTGCGAATTCAACTCGCCGGGATTCTCAAAGGCATCGTCTCGATGCGACTCGTCCGCGCCGCGCGCGGCAACGGTCGCGTGCCCGCCGTCGAAGTGATGATCTCAACCGGCTTGATCCGCGACTACATTATGAACGAGGAAAAAACTTCGCTGATCCGCGACGCCATCGCCGCCGGAACTTCGCAGTTTGGGATGCAGACCTTCGACCAGTCGCTCTTCAATCTTTTTCATGCCGGCCTCATCACGCTCGAAGAGGCGTTGCGCGGCGCGAGCAATCCGGACGAGTTCCGGCTGCGCATCGCCGGCATCCGCTCCGCCTCCGAACAAGCGAAGGACGAAATGGAGAGCGTCACGACCATCACCAACAGCAATGCACCGCGCCTCAAAACGAGCGACGCGGGTTAACTCTCTCTTCCGTAGCTCAAGCACTTGACAGTGTCGCTTCAACCGATGTCGCCCCCCGCACCCTCGGCCAAACCGGCCGTACTCGAACGAATCACGGAACGGCGCGCGAACAGTCCGAAATGCGCCCGTTGCGGCCTCGTCAATTTCCGCACGGAGGCGACGTGCAAACGCTGCGGCGCGTCCCTCGATGAAGCAACTAACGACACGACCCACGCCGCTACTGCTTCTGCCGCCATGCTGCCTGAGCATGCGCCGGGTTCAAAAGCCGCATTCCTCTTCAGGCGAGCGGCGGCGGTGTGCGGGGTGACTGCGCTGCTGTTGTTCGCTTGCTACGTGTCGCTGATTTTCAGTTCCGCGCCGCTCAACGCCGAACAGCGGAGGGTCGTCGACCGGGCCATTGATGTGCTTGACCAGAGGGGCTTTGCGCGCGACGCCTTGATTCTGCGCCGCCTCGTCAACTATCGCGCTTCGGACAATTGGTGGAACCGCTACGTCGGGCACGCCGACGCCTACGCCGCGACCAACTTCCCGTTCGAGGTCGTGACGCTGTATCCGGAGTTCTTCAATAAATCGGCGGACGATGTCGAGCGCGCTGCCATCCTGCTGCATGAAGCCCAGCACCTGCGCGGCAGAGGCGAAGAGGATGCCTTCACGACGGTGTGGCGCGCCAAGCGGCAACTCGGCTGGACGCATGATAGCCACGGCAACACGCGCGTCTGGCGCAACGTCAGCGAATTCACTGAGAAGCACGCCCCGAAGCTTTTCCGATGCGGACCTGACGGCGACACAGATTGCTATGAGTGATTGGCCCTGACCTGCATCCGCCGCATCACGCCCAACGCCTGCGCGCCCTTTGGAAAGGGTTCAAAGGAGACTTGCCATCAAGTGAATTGGACACAAACCTAAAGACCGGACACAATCAATAAAGACGGCTGGCACACGATTCATGCCAGCCGTCTTTGCTTATTGACAACTCACTTAGCCGATAGTAGCTTCACTGTCAAATCCACAACTAACAAAGGACAATCCATTCTATGAAGCTCACAAACTGGATCGACTCAAGCGTAAACTTCGCCCGTACGATGTTTTTCAGTTGTACGAGGGAATCGGCACTAAAACACATCACTAAAATGCTACTACTCGTCACGCTCGCGGCCTGCGTCTGCGCGCTCTCAGGCGCGAACGCCCGGGCGCAATCCACCTCCGTCTTCGCCACCGGCCTGAGAGCGCCGACCAAAATCATTCTCAGCCAAGATGGTAATCTGCTGGTCGCCGAAGCCGGCAATGGGCCGAACACCGGGCGCGTCTCAATTGTTGACCGCAGCGGCAATCGCCGCACGGTGCTCGATGGCTTGCCCGCGGGACTTGCGGCTCCCAATCTCGAACCGTCCGGGCCGGAGGGTCTGGCGGGCGGCGGACGCACTTTGTTCATCGCCATCGGCATCGGCGATGTCGTACGGGTTGGCCCGCGACCGGGCAGCGAAGTCCCCAACCCCAACGGCCCGTCTTCGCCCATCCTCAGTTCCGTGCTGGCCGCCCACTTCGACTCCAGTGTTGACCACCTGACGGGCGGCTTCACGCTCACTCTAGCCGACCAATTCACTTTAGCTGATGGCTTCGACGTCACGTTGGAGAACAGCGCAGGAGAACGGGTGCGGATCGAACTGGTGGCCGATTTTCGGGACTTTGTTCCCGACCCCCGCACCATCGTGCGCCCCTCGCACCCGTTCGGCATAGAGTTCAACGGCAATGAGTTGTACGTCGTGGATGCGGCTCAGAACACGGTGATGGAGGTGAAGATTGACGCCCGCCGTGTCCAGACGCGCGTGCGCTTTGCGCCGCTGAACAATCCTACCCCCGTCGGCCCGCCGCAGATTGAGGCCGTGCCGACCAGCATTCGCCAGTTCGGCGATGACCGCAACGAAATGTTGGTGACGCTGTTGAGCGGTTTTCCGTTCCCCGTCGGCGGCACCCAAGTTCGTAAAATCAATGTCGCGACGCGGAGCAATGAGCTATTGATCAGTGGCCTGTCGTCTGCGATAGATGTGGTCGGGCTGAGATTTCAGGGACGCGACCAGTTCTACGTGCTTGAGTTCAGCGCTAATCAGTTGGCGCAAGCGCCCGGGCGGTTACTTCGGTTCGATGCGCCGAATGGGCCGCCGGCGGTGGTGGCTAACGACCTGATTACGCCGACCAGCATGGCGCCCGATTTCGCGACCGGGGCAATGTTCGTGACGGAGATTTTCACCGGCCGGATCATCCGGGTGGGGATTTAGATTGGTTGGCGATTTGTGTGTCGGGTGAACTGCTCTTCACCGCAGAGAGCGGCGTGGTTCTTTAGGGAAAAGCAGCAGCACGAGAGTTTTCCGCGCGGTGACATCAATTGACCCGCAGGCGTCGAGTCGCCCGCCCGCCCGCGCGCCAATCGTCGTTGATGTCGAAGCGATAAATTTCTATCTCTGGTGTAAACGCACGTGCGATTGTTGATTAGAAGTGATGTTAGCCCCACCTATTCATCGCGTGTATGGTTGCTTTAGCAGCAGTCCGGGGACGTTTCGATAATGCTTAATGTTGAACGTGCACAGTGTCGCGGACAAACCAATCGCACAGGCGGCTATTAACGAATCGAGCAGGCCCACGCCGTGCGAGAGGTGATAGGCCGTAAAATCGGAGAGGGCGCGATTACAATCTGCTTCTGATGACTAGATGATGGGCAGAGGTGCGACCAGTTTCAAAGCCTTCCGCACCTGTTGTGCGTTCTGCGCGTCCTGTATTAGTTCCATCACCACGATGCCGGGAACGGAAGGCAACTCGGTCAGGCTGGCAAACCACGCAAGCGCCGGAGCGTGTCCGCGTTGAATGTCAAACAGAACATCAGTGTCTAGCACGTACATCAGACTATCCTAGCCTTCGAAGTTCGGCTTGGTCGCGTATCTGGCGAGCGTGCGTCTGGCTGTCGGCGATGTCGGGGCGAGTGCTGATCAATCCTTCGGCTTGCCAGTATGCGACCAACTCCACGCCAGTCTCCGGCTTACTTTCCATCGCCCGCGAAGTAGAAAGCAGACGTAGGATGTATTCGGGCAGTGACAAGCCAAGTCGCGCCGCCTCGATTGAAAGATCGCTCGCCAGTTCTTCCGGCAAGTCAAGTGTAATGCTCATTCTTCTTATCTCCACGATGTGATTAAATCATCGATTCAATTTTTATTCTGCCATTATTCTTCCAATGATTTATTTCCCATTAAATCCGACGCGCCGCAGCAACTCCTGAAAGCGCGGGTCGTCGCGCAAATTATTCCATTTCGGTTCGACCTGCAAAAATACCATTCGCACATCTCTTTGCTCGTAACCCTTTTCCAACCAAGCGAGCGTTTCTGCTTGTTCTCCAAGCGCGTGATAAACGAGCGCAATGTTGTAAGGCGGAACATAATGCTCAATTGATAATTTCAACAATTCTTTAAGCACGGCTCGCGCTTGTTCCATTTCGCCCGCCTTTGTCAAAGCGTAAGCGCGATACGCATCTGACTGCGAATTGCTTGAAAGTTCTTTCGCTTTTTTTGTCGCGGCAATGGCTTCCGCGTGCATTCCTTTTTCGGTATAAACTCTCGAAATGAACAGATGTGAAAGCCAGAAGTTTGGGTTTAAATCAATCGTCTTGTTTAATCGGTCAAGAGCTTCGTCGTGCTTTCCCGCGAAAAAAAGAATCTGTCCTTCGAGTGCGCCTGTTCGCAAAAATAAAGGGTCGAGTTCTCGCGCGCGTTTTATTTCGGCGAGCGCCTTTTCGTGCTGTGCGGTGTTTGATAGTAAATGTGCGTAAGCAAAGTGCGCTTCCGCGCTGTTCGGATTTAGCTCTAAGGCTCGCAGATATTCTTTTTCCGCCGCTGGCCAATTCCAGTCATACCAAAAATTTGTAAAGCCCAGAGCGACGTGGGCTTCGGGAAGCGTTTCGTCAATCTCGATGGCCCGCAACGCCGCCGCTTTCGCTTCCGGCATCACTTCCCAAGAAGGCACGCCGCTCGTCAGCGTCATAGAGACATAAGCCTCGGCAAGTCCGATATAAGGACGCGCGTAATTCGGATCAATTCGGATTGCCTGTTGGAAATAGGCGATGCCTTTGTCGGTTTCCGCCCGCGTCAGGTTAAGCGCGTGGTAATGCCCTTTCATATAAAGCTGATAGGCTTCAACATGTTCCGTATCACGCTTTTTCTCTTTGCTTTCGAGCCGAATTTTTAAAGCCGTCGCCACTCGTTCCGAGATTGAATCCTGCACGGCGAAAATGTCCGTGAATTTTTCGTCAAATTGTCCAGCCCATAATTGTTTGCCGTCGCCCGTTTGGATGAGCCGCGCCGAGATTCTGATTCTCTCGCCAGAAGTTTGAATGCTCCCGTCCAGCACGGCTTCAACGCCGAGTTCACGTCCCGCCGTCAAAGAATCCTGTTCCAACGAACCGTATCTGCGAATCGCGCTGAACGGACGAACGATAATATCTTCGCCGCCGCTTAGTTTTGAAATCAAAGTGTCAGCCATTCCGAGTTCCAAAGCTTCATTCCGCTTCTCCGCCAGCAAAGATTTGAACGGCAACACGGCGACGGTTTTAACGGGAGCGTCCGCGACTGGCTCTGTGTTTCCGCGCCAAAAAGAAAAACCTAAAAAACTCAATCCGGCGACAGCCGCCATCGCCAACGTAATGAGCCACAAGCGGCTGGGCTTTGTGTCAATCGTCCGTTGTTTGTTGTTCGTGCCGGATTGCTGATTTTGAAATGTGAGATTTGAGACTTGAGATTCGGCAAGATTTAACCCGCCCGCCGACGCAGGCGGTTCTGACTTCTCAGCAGCATCAATCTTGCTGACCTCGGCAACGAATTTATATCCGTGTCCCGGCACGGTGGCGATAAAACGATTTTCACCGTGTTTCTCGCCTAACACGCGCCGCAGAATCGAGATATTTTGCGTGAGATTGTTTTCTTCGACAATCGTATCCGCCCAAATTGCCGACATCAATTCGTCTTTCTCAATCACTTTCCCATTGTGTTCGACGAGATACAGCAAGGTGTCAAAGGCTTTGGGCATCAGCGGCACAGTTTCATCAACGCCTTTTAGTAACAGGCGTTTAGCGGCACAAAGGCGAAAATTGCCGAACTCGTAAATGTGCGCTTGAGGCTCGTCCATCTTGATACTCACAAATTCTCACAAAATCTCAGCCGAACTCTAACGATTTTCAGAACGGTTTTCGGGGATTATGACACGCATCAGCCGAGCCTCTAAAGTTTTGGCTGAAATAAATCAAACAAGAAAGAGGAAGAAGATGAAAAGAAACATGGTGCAGATGAGCGGTGGAGCGGCGTTGATGATTTTGATGTTGACGACGTTCGCGCAAGTTCGGGTGTCCGCGCAGGACACTAATAATGAAGACCAAAGCAAAGAGCAAACACAGGAAGATTTGTTTGGGCGACGCAGGAACGCCAGAAAACTGGAAGGCACATGGGACGCACAGGTAACGATTCGCGATTGTCAAAACGGCGTGGAAAGCAGAACCTTTGCGTCAATCGGGACATTTATGTCCGGCGGAACATTTCTCGATTCGACCTCCGGCATCCCGCAATCTCTGAAAACGCCCGGACACGGTGTTTGGAGTCATATCGGCGGAAGAAACTACAGCTTTAAGTTCAAGTCTTTCAGCTTTGACGCAAGCGGTAATTTTACCGGCTGGACAATCATCGGCCACGAGGCACATCTAAATCGCAGAGCCGATGCATACGAGTCAGCCGGAACGGCGGAAGTTTATGCCCCAAACGGCAATTTGATTTTTACCGGCTGCTCAACGACAACCGCTAAACGGTTTGAATGATCGCCAAACAGATGCGGGTTCAACGCAATTATTTTTCGCGTCGAACCCGCTTTGGATTTTCTGTAAATTTAGTTCGGGCTTTGGCTTCACCGGCTTAGAGTTCTTTTACCAAAGCAGCATCAAGCCCAGTATCTGCCGAAACCCTTGAGCAGTTCGCTATACCACTAATGTGCTGTCACATAGTTCGGGCGCGGCGCAGTGTTAGCGCGAAATGTTTGAACTCAAAAGCCCACATCCCAAATTCCCTGCAAGTCGAGCACAAAGCCTGCCAGGAGCGGTTCGCCCTCAACCCGCTCGGCGTCCTTGATCTCTTCGATTGCGCCGTCCTCCCCGTAGACATAAACGCTTCGAGTCGTCGGGTCGAGCAGCCAGCCGAGTCGCGCGCCGTTATTCATATACTCGCGCATCTTCTCTTGCAGTTCCGCGAGGCTGTCAGACGATGAACGTAACTCAACCACAAGGTCGGGACAGAGCGGAAGAAACTTCGCGCGCTCTTCTTCCGTGAGACTCGCTAAGCGCGACTTGCTGACCCACGAAGCATCGGGCGAACGCTTCGCGCCGTTCGGCAATACGAACAGTGCCGACGAATCAAAACTAAAGCCCGTGCCGTCGGCGTCCGTCCACACTCCCAATTGAGCAGTAAGTTTGGCGTTGCGGTTGCCGGTGCGCGAAAAGGTGGGCGGCATGATGATTAAGTCTCCTTCGGCGGTCATCTCGATGCGAAGGTCGCGGTTGAGGCGGCAAAACTCCTCGAACTGCTCATCGTTCATCTCGAACAACGGACGCATATGCACCAGCACCGATGCTCTCTCAATTTGTTCTAATGCTTGAGCCATAAACACCTCTCGGTTTCTTACTTTTACTGCGGCAGACGGACGCGCCGCAGCACATCCTGAAAGCGCGGGCCGTCGCGTAAAGGGTCATCACCCAGTCCAACTTTAAGTACTGCGATTATAAGTCGTGTTCGGTATATGCCTTTTCGAGTGATGCAAACGCTTTCTCCCGCTTGCCTAAGCTTGTGTACAGAAACTGCTGACTCGCTTAGCGAGACGTAATAGATTGTAGTCGAGTTTAACCGGGACGATGGAATAATCTAAAACACACCGGAGGCGGGATCGGGCGCAATCTGATTCGCACACACGCGGCGCATCACGCGCACGCCCGCGCGCCAGTCTTCGTTGATGTCGAAGCGGTACATCTCGATGTCCGGGGAGACGGCGTGAGCCAGTGTGTCGAACGCGCGATGAAAGCGGAGTGTCGGCGCGACCAGATAAACCAACGGCGGTTCGTCTGCAATCATAGCGTCGCCGAACAGATTCGTGCGGGCGATGCCTCCGGCCCGGCGGTGCGTCTCAACTCGCCGCCAATAGTCCGCGCCCTGGAGCGGAAGCGTGATGTCTTCCGTCGCTTTCAATTCAATCACCACCAGCCGTCCGTCACGCCGGAGCGCCAGCAGGTCAATCGGTCTCGCGCCGGACGGTGCGTCAGTTTGAGACGTGCGAAATTGCGCGTGCAGCGGCGAGATTATCAAACCGGGATCGAGCCGCGTGATGTCGCGACGAAGCAGCGATTCGAGCCACGCTTCCGGCGCGTTTTTGTAGAGAGCATGACGCTCATCGCGGGCGTCAGCGCGGCGGTGCTCGGACAGTTCCTCGATCAGCTTCAACAGTTGCGGCCAACTCGATTCGTCGAGCAGCCGCCGTCGCCGCGCGCCGTCGACGCCGAACCAAAGATGCTCGCCGTCCCCGACGCGGCGCACGCGCGCAAACGCCAACCCACGGAAGCGCAACGTTTCGCCGTGGCCAGCGCGCACCACGTCAACTGCTTCGGGGTCGAGCGCGACGATTCTTTCCGCCAAGCCACTGACCACCACGCGCGCTGGGCGCTTGAAGCGTGCGGTGTCGGCCCGCAGCAAATCTCGGAGTTCAGGCGTCGACGCCGGGGCGAGATTTTCACGCGCCTCGTCAACCTCATACAGCGCGATGTCGCGCCGCAATGCTTCGCGCAGTAACGTCAACCGCTCGCCGACCGCGCTCGCCGTGGCATGCGTCACGATCAACCACAGTGGTGTCGGGTGCGAATTAGTTTTCCTGTCGCCGATGCGAAACGACCAGAGCAGCGCCGACGCGAGGAAGGAGTCCACTTCATGTCGACGGAGATCGGCGACCGGCCCGGTGACGGCGACGCGCCCGCCGCCGCGCGTCTGCAACACGATCCGCGCGTAGCGCCCCGGCTCGCCGCGCCGCGCGCCTGTGCTCAAACCCATACGCTCTACCTGTGTGCCCGCCCCGACCATCGCGCGGGAGAGTTTCGATAAGCGTTCAGCGGCGGCGAGGCGTGCCGCCGTTAAAGCCATCAGCGCGGCGCTCGCCGACGCGCGCGGCACCAATTCAAGCGTCGCGCGTTCCGCGCCCATCCGCCGCGTCGCTTCCAGCAGTAACTTCTCGCCTGTCCACTCCCAACCCGTGACGCGCCAGAGTCTCGTGCCCAGCTCGCTCCATGCCGAGAACAACAGCGATGCATTCGATGTTGATACTTCCCACTCTCCTTTACGCAACGCGACCGGCGCGCTTGCGCGATGCCCGCGCCGCCCGTGATCGAGGACGCCGCAGAACCACTCGCCGCGTGCATCGAGCAAATCCGCGATGCGCCGCCGCGCGTCCTCGGTGTCGTTTGAATTCGTCGGGTGCTCCATCATGTGAGAGGCATCAGCGGGCAATTACTGTTTGTGAGGTGCATTGAGTCTTGAAGCCAAACTCGTGAGCGTTCGGCGGCGTATGCTACCATCAAATGGAACAGTTTTGAGTTTTCAGTTTTGAGTTTTCAGTAAGAACTGGATCGTTTGATGATGGTTGAGCTCAAATGACGGCGATTGAATTTAAAACTGAAAACTCAAAACTCAAAATTCTTTACTCTGGAAGGTGAAATGATGAAGAGCGTCTATCTCGTCGGAGCGGTGCGGACGCCCATCGGTCGCTTCGGCGGCGCGCTGGCCGGCATGACCGCTGCTGAGCTTGGTGCGGTCGTCGCGGCGGAGAGCCTTCAGCGGGCGGGCGTCGACGCGGGTGATGTGCGCGAAGTGATCTGGGGTTCGGCGCGACAGGCGGGGAACGGGCCGAACGTCGCGCGACAGATTTCGTATCGCGCGGGCGTACCCGAAACCGTCCCGGCCTCGACCATCAATCAGGCGTGCGGGTCGGGCTTGAAAGCGATCATCCTCGCGGCGCAGGAGATCATGATCGGGCGCGCCGATGCAGTGCTCGCGGGCGGCGTCGAAAGCATGTCGCGCGTTCCATATTATGCGGAGGGCGCGCGGTGGGGCATGCGGATGGGCAACACTGAACTGGTTGACGGCATGTACCGCGACGGCTTTCTCGACCCGCTCTCCGGTCTCTTGATGGGCGCGACGGCTGAGAATCTCGCGCGGCAATATGAAATCTCTCGCGACGAGCAGGACGCTTACGCGCTATGCACGCAGCAACGCGCGGCGGCGGCGATTGATGGCGGACGTTTCGATGACGAGATCGTGTCAATCGAAATCAAAGGCCGGCGCGGCGAGACGACTCTCTTCAACCGCGACGAGCACCCACGCTCAGACACATCGCTCGAATCCTTGCGCAAGCTCCCGCCGGTCTTCGCGACGGACGGCACCGTCACCGCCGGCAATTCATCCGGCATCACTGACGGTGCGGCGGCGTTGGTTGTGTTGAGCGAAGCGGCGCTGAAAAAGTCGAACGGCGCAGTCGAGCCGCAGGCACGGATCGTTGATTATGAGTTCGCGGGCGTCGCGCCGGAAGTGATGGGCATCGGCCCGGTGCCGGCGGTGCGCGCGCTGTTGAAGCGGCAGAAGCTGAATCTTAAGGACATCGACTTAATCGAGTTGAACGAAGCCTTCGCCGCACAGGTCATCGCGTGCGACCGCGAGTTGCACTTCGACGCCGAACGGCTCAACGTCAACGGCGGCGCGATTGCACTCGGCCATCCCATCGGCTGCACCGGCGTCCGCATCACCACCACGCTGCTTCACGAAATGAAACGGCGAAGCGCGCGGCGCGGCCTCGCCACACTCTGCGTCAGCGGCGGGATGGGCATCGCGTTGTTAGTCGAGCGGGTGTGAAAGCTTCATCTTTGAGGCCAACCCGCCGCCCGCCGCGGGGCATCCGAGCAGCGCACGTTTTCTCCCCTCGTCCATGAATATCTCCGGCATGAATTGTCGTGCCGCCAACATCTTAAAAAGAGCGAAAGGTTGTGACTGGATTTATGAAAAGGAATTATTACGCCCCGGCGTTGATGGCGCTGGTTGCGGCGGCGAATCTGTTGATCCCGGCACCAGCGAATGGGCAGCAGGCCGGGGGCAGGGCCACGGACGCGACGGTTAAAGCTAAAGGCCCGGCGGTCTCGGGAGCCGCGGTCAAGACCGTCGTGAAGACCGTCGCCGATGACGGGACGCTGTCGCTGCCCGCATCCGACGCGGTGGCGTTGATCGACATGCGCCGGTTGCTGACCGAAGCGGTGCCACGCGCCCTGGTGAATGACGCGGCCAGAGCCGCCGAAGTCAACGCCGACATCGAGCAGTTCAAAACGCGCACCGGCATCGACGCGCGGGCGTTCGACCGGGTCGCGGTCGGCGCGCAACTCACCAACCCCTCGGCGAACGTGACGAAAATCGATAACGTCGTCGCCATCGCGCACGGGACATTCGATCAGGCCGCGCTGGTAGCTTCCGGCAAGCTCGCCGCGAAAGGCAAACATCAAGAAGCTACTTACGGCGGCAAGACAGTTCACATCTTTAACATCAACGACCGCGTTAAATTATTCGGGCTGATGCCGAGCATCAAGGTGAACGACTTGGCGCTGAGCGTGCTCGACGCCAACACCGTCGCGGTCGGCGACCCGGCGGGCGTCCGCGCGGCGATTGACGCACGCGACGGGCGCGGGCGCGTCAGTGGCGAGTTGGTTGCGCTGGCGCGGCGCAATGTGAATGCGGTCATCGGCTTCGGCGGAGTCGTGCCGCCATCGCTAACGAAGAACCTCGACCTCGGCAGCGAGAGCATCGCGCAGAGCATCGCTTCGATCAAGCAGTTCTACGGCTCGGTCGGAACCAGCGCCGACGGCTTCGACATGCTGACCGTGTTGCGCACCGGCTCCGCGGGCGACGCGAAGACGCTGAGCGATACACTCACATCTCTGAAGCAATTGGCCCCGCTCTTTCTCGCGCAGCTTTCCGGTCAGAGGGGTAAGCTCGCACAGAGCGCCGTCAACAGCCTGAAGGTCACGACCGAGGGAAGCGAGGTACAACTCCGTCTCGCGCTGGCGCAGTCCGACATCGCGCAGGCAGTGAGAGTGTTCTGATTGCCTGACCCGGCGATGATCAAGGCGGCGTGACTCCGCGTTTAAGATCACGAGACAACATCAGAGGCCGCCAGCAATGTTGCTGGCGGCCTCTGATGTTGCCCAAAGATTTTCTCTTACGACTGGAAGCCGACGCGGCGCAGCAACTCCTGAACGCGTGGGTCTGAACGCAAAGGGTCGAGGCGCAGAATCATCGCCCGCATATTGCAACTATTTCTGCCTGCTTTGCCCGGATCAAATACGACGCAAGCTCCGCGCTTCAAAAACTATCCGTCGCCTTGCATTCCCTTGATGCTCGCCGTTTCCAACACGGACGCGCCCGTCTTCATGTCGGATTGTTTCAATGTCTGTCATAAATTTACGCGCGCAAATTTCATGGAATCTAAATGTGTTCCGCCTTTCATCGTTTGAAATTGCTAATCAGCACAACATCACTCTTTCGCGTGCCGTGCGAAAGGGCAAGTTGTTTGCCGTCGCGCGAGTAGGCGAACGAGAAAATGCGGTCAGCTTTGAAGTCGGTTAACTGTTTAGGCGCGCTGCCGTCGAGCGGTTGGGCGAAGATGTTCGAGACGTCGTTCCGCGTGTCAATGTAAGCGACGGCGCGACCGTCAGGCGTCCAGCGAAGCGGGATCGAAAAGGTTGCCGGAAGAGCAAAGGTCTTGAGCGGCTCGCCGCCATCAAGCGGAGCGACGGCGATGCGCCACGGGGCGTTCTCATCAGCATAGAAGTAAGCAACGAGCTTGCCGTCGGGCGAGACGGTCGGCGAGAATGAGCGTTTGTCAGTGAGTTGCACCGGCTCACCGCCATCGGCAGGTATCTTCCACACGGTCGGTTTGCCTGAAGACGTGCGGTAAACCAGCCAGCGTCCGTCGGGCGAGAATTGCGGACTATCTTCGCCGCTTGCGCCATTAGCCAACTGCCGCTGGTCGCTGCCGTCAATGTTCATTCGCCAGAGGTGCGGCGTGCCGCTGCGGTCGGAGAAGAACACGATGTAGCGTCCGTCGGGTGAGACCGTCGGGCTTCTGTTGACGCGGGCGTTACTCGTCAGTTGCTTCGGGTTGCCGCCGTCTGCGCCCGTGATCCAGATGTCGTCGTTGCCGCCTGCGTTCGAGGTATAGATGATTCTGCCGTCCGGCGTCCAGGCAAGACTGATGTCGGCTTTTCCTGAGCCGGACGTGACGGGTCGGGCGCGGCTGGCGTCGCCCATCGGCGCGATCCAGATGCTCGCCTGTATCTCTGATTGGACAACAGCCAGAGTGTCGGAGTCCGCCGCTAGGCTCATGTGCAGATAGTTATTCAGATCGTTGGTGAGTTGGCGCGCCTCGCCTTCCGGGTAGGAGAGTTGCCAGATTTGATGATGGAGGTCGGTCTGTCCCGGCGTAGCGAGCATGAACAAGCTGCTGCCGTCCGCGAGCCACGCCAGCCCGCTAATCCTGAACCACCTTTGCGCAGTCAGCGGCTTGGTCGAACCG
>JACDEG010000558.1 GCA_013816505.1 Pyrinomonadaceae bacterium
TACAACCCTCGCTCCGCTAGTTCCACCGCACGCCACAGAGCCTTCGCTTTATTGATCGTCTCTTCGTACTCGCGCTCCGGCACCGAGTCGGCGACGATGCCGGCGCCCGCCTGCACTTCGGCGACGCCGCCGCGTATGACCAACGTGCGGATCGTGATGCACGAATCAAGATTGTCGGCGTAATCGATGTAGAGCACCGCACCAGCATAGATGCCGCGGCGGTTCGGCTCAAGGTCGCGGATGATCTGCATCGCCCTCACTTTTGGCGCGCCCGTCACCGTCCCGGCGGGAAAGCAAGAGGCCAGCGCGTCGAAGCAGTCGGCCCCTTCTCGCAGTCGCGCGCGCAGACGTGTCTCCAGATGCTGCACGTGCGAATAGCGCTCGACCGCCATCAACTCGTCGACCTCTACTGAGCCGTAATCGGCGACCCGACCGAGATCATTCCGACCGAGATCGACCAGCATTGTGTGCTCGGCCACTTCCTTTTCGTCGGCGCGCATCTCTTCGCCGAGCAGCCAGTCTTCCGTCTCAGTTGCGCCGCGCCGCCGCGTGCCCGCAATCGGGCGGTAATCAAGTCGCTGACCGCGGCACCGGACGAGCATTTCCGGCGACGCGCCAACCACCGCTTCATCGCCACCCATCCGCAAAAAATACATGTACGGCGAAGGGTTCGTGGCTCGCAACGCACGGTAGATTTCTAAAGGCGGGGCCGTCACCTGTGTCGAGAATTTCTGCGACAGGACGGCCTGATAACAGTTACCGGCGGCGATGTGCTCCCGGATCGACTCGACGGCACTTTCGAACTCTTCTTTGGTCCAATTCGAAGTGAACCCCACCGTCTGTTTTTCCGTTGCTGCCGTCGCCTTCGAAGAGTCCGGCGCGGCGTGCGCGATTGGCAACCCCGTCAGCAACAACCGCTCGATCCGCTCCGTTTCAGCGAGGGCTTGTTCATAGAGCATCTGCAAACGAGAAGTGCTGCCGCGCGCTTCGTCCGTCAACACCACCGAAGTGATTTCGATCTGCTGCCGCACGCGGTCAAACGCGAGCACGGTGCGATAGAACATGAACACGGCGTCGTCGCGCTCGTCCCCATTTTCGTCAACGGAATCGCTTCCCGCCCGGTCATCCAGCACCGGCTCGAACCAGCGCACCGCGTCGTAAGCCAGGTAGCCGACCGCGCCGCCCGCCATCGGCGCCAGCCCGGCGCGCCTCGCCAACTTCCGCTGACGAAAGTGGTCGCGCAGGTAATCGACGGCGCGCACATCGTTCAAAGTCTCGATGGTCTCGCCGCGCTCGATGATCGTTCGATTGCCGCGACCGCGCACGACCATCTCTGGTTCAGCACCAAGAAAGGAGTAACGCGCGACTCGCTCGCCGCCCTCGACCGACTCCAGCAGAAAAGCGTAGCGCGCGTCACCGGCGAGGCGCATCAACGCGCCAACCGGCGTCTGCAAATCCGCGAGCACCGTTCTGACGACCGGAACGACGTTGCCGCGCTCCGTCTCTCGCGCGAACTCGGCAAACGATGCGGGTTGAAGATCAATCATAAAAGCTAAGGGTGAAGGATAAGGGATGAAGGATGAATCACAGAAGGTGATATGTTTTTACTTTCATCCTTCATCATTGATTGTTCAGCCAGTGCCCTCCATCGACGGCGATGACGGCGCCGTTAATGAAGCTGGCGGCGTCGGAACAGATGAAGACGGCGCAGTGCTCGATGTCCTTAATCATTCCGAAGCGGCCAAGCGGGATGCGCCGCAGCAGACGCGCTTTGATCTCCGGCGGGACGAGCCGCTTCATCCCCTCGGTGTCTTCTATCGGTCCCGGCGCGATGGCGTTGACGCGGATGCCGTAAGCGCCCCACTCGACCGCGAGGTTGCGCGTCAGCGCGTCGACGCCCGCCTTGGCCGCTGACACGTGGAGTTGCTGTGGCGTCCCGCCGTAATGAAGCGTTGCGCTGATGTTCAGGATGCTGCCGCGATTCTTTTTCAATTCTGCGAACGCCGCGCGACAGACGTTGAACGTGCCCTTCAGGTCGATGTCGACGACCGTGCCGAATCCGTTCGGCGAAAGCTCTTCTGCGGGACAGAGGAAGTTACCGGCCGCGCCGTTGACCACCACATCAATGCGCCCGTAGGCTTCGACGGTCGCCGCGATGGCACGCTCGATCTGCGCATCGTCGCGCACGTCGGCGGGCACCGCCAGCGCCTCGCCGCCCTTCTCACGAATCAGCGCCGCGGCGGGTTCGAGATGTTCGGCGCGGCGACTGACGAGCGCGACGCGGGCGCCTGCCTCGGTGAGCGCGCGGGCCACACCGCCGGTGATGCCCGTCCCGCCGCCGGTCACAAAAGCAACGCGCCCATTCAACAGCCCGTCGGCGAAGAAACTACTGTTCATTTGATCCTTTACGCCGCCCGAAGCGCCTCCTGCAGAGTGAACCGCCCTTCGTAGAGCGCCTTCCCAACGATCACGCTGTCGACGCCGTAATGTCGCGCCGCCTTCAGTTCCGTGATGTCGGCCAGCGATGAAACGCCACCCGAAGCCGTCACGCACAAGCCCGATTCGCGCCCAATCATACACGTTTGCTCAATGTTGACACCACCGAGCATTCCATCGCGGGCGATGTCGGTGTAGACGATGCGATCCACGCCGGCATCAGCGACGCGAAGCGCCAAATCAAGTGCCGTCAGCTTACCCACGCGCTCCCAGCCATGCGTCATCACCTGGCCATGTCGCGCATCGATTCCGACGCAGATACGAAAGCCGAAAAGCTGCACAAACTTTTCGAGCGTCTCCGGCGACTCGGCGGCCAGCGTTCCGATCACCACCTGCGCGGCGCCGAACTCGATCATCTGTTGCACGTCGCTGACAGCGCGCAGGCCCCCGCCAAACTGCACCGGAATCTTTGCCGCACGGATAATCTTGCGCGCCACCTTACGGTTCTGCGAATTCGCGTCGGCGAACGCGCCGTCCAAGTCGACGACGTGAATCATCCGCGCCCCGGCGTCGACAAAACCCTCGGCGATTTCGACCGGGTCGCTGTCATAAACCTTCACCTCCTGCTTGCGCCCCTGGGTGAGGCGCACGCACCGTCCGTCCTTCAAATCAATGGCGGGAATAATCAGCATTGTTCCGAATGGTAGACTTCAATGTTTGACCGGAAGCGCAGTTCACAAAACCATAGCTATCAGGCACTCAGGCAAAAGTTTTTTCGGAATCAGGATCGAATACAGCCATCAAACAGTTCTCAGTTTTCGCTCGTCAACTCAAAACTTAAAACTGAAAACTGGAAACTGTTATGTCCGCTGTTCGATTAATTGAAGCCTGTGCATAAATCGAAATCCTTTTTTCTCAAAGATGTCGACGATCTCTTTGAACCAAGGGACTTGATTTCTTGAGAACCTTTTTCGCTGGAGATGATACAGCCAACATTGCTTGGAAATCGAACAGATGCTTCATTCTGAGTTGTGCACAAGCCATCCAACCAGCCATTTACACAAAATCTTTTACACACTCTGTTCTGATTTTTACAGTTCAGCTTCTGCCTCTGTTCTTGCTTTTACATGTTTATTTGTAATAGCTAAGATTTGATAGGACAGATGCGCAGTGCAGCCTCAGAGTTCGTCAGACATTCAGTCTCTCATCATCAGGTGTGTGGTGCAAACTCACGCCTGGATGGTCGTGAGGAACGAACGCGGCGAGGCTGAGGCGCGACTGGTGTGTCAGATCAGTCGCGCTTAAAAACTTCGTGACTGCCAGATCACATACTGTCTATTACAGTTTATTATACTTAGCAGGTTGCGCCTCGTGAACCTGTTGCCGGAACTCGGCTCGTGCATTCCATCCTGCGTGCGCAATCTCTTCTTTGCCTTCAACTCCAATCCGGTCATTGATCTGCTGCGCCCGCCCGACCTCCTCCGCACTCTTCGAGTAGATGTTCAGGTCATGGTAGTGGCTCAGCCAAAGGAGAGAGCCAGTAAACGGTTATAGTCGTGCAGAAAGAGACGCAAGCAGATTTCGTGCATCTCCTCGGACTTGGAAAATGACAGGCTCTTTCTGACGAAGCGTCCGAG
>JACDEG010000114.1 GCA_013816505.1 Pyrinomonadaceae bacterium
CTGATTGACAAAACTGACATCCAAAGAGCCAGCACGGTGCGTTCAACCGAGGGCTTGATGATCCACTGTTTCGGAAAGCTGACTTTTGCTTTCTATCTGTTAGCTTTCAACCCCTGATTCACATTATAGACTGGACTAATCGGTAAACAGAGATCGGTTACTGGCTCGGAGCCTCTTTTCAAAGCAAAGGGCTTGTTACAAAGTCCTGTCGGGTGCTTATTGTCCATGCGTTTTTTTGAGTTGAAGTTGAACCGCGTAGAAATGCACTGTGGTATCGAGAATAAAAAAGAGTCGAAAGATAGCTGAGAAGCTAGGCTTCAGAGAGGAGGGGGTTATCCGGCAGGCGGGATGACTGCACAACCATTTTGTTGACTTTGTGATTTATGAAATGCTGGCGAGTGAATGGAATGATAAAAACAGATCCTAAAGGTAGCGAAAAAGCCATACCTATATTTCGTGCAAATTGGATATGACGTGCTTACGCACATTGCCCCTTCTAACTTCACTGCGCGATGTGACAAGACGCGCAGGTCTTGATCTGCGCGAGCCGATTAATGTAGTGGTATTCAGCCCGGTATGGAGACATCTCAGCGTGACACTCTGTGCTACCTTCCCGACGCTCTAATACCACCCGGTGCGCCTTCTCGAAGTGCCAGTAGCCGCGGCGAGGCTTCGCCACCTGCGACGCCACGTCATGACACTTCAGGCAGGACGCGCCGGCACCCGCCGTCGCTACAGATATTCAATGTTTCAGCGGCAACTTGAGAAACTACTGAAAGGGAAGAAAACAGGGGTAGTTATGAAGCTAAACAGATTCGACGAAGTACCTGTTAGAACTAAAATGAGGGCCGCCGAGGTCTCATGGTTTTGTGACCTTTGTGGCGGAGACACCGCTTACCTAGGAACGATAGATGGGGAAAGAAGAAGCAACTTCGAGAACTGCAGCAATATACTGTTTGAAGCTGAGAGATTGGGTTATCAAAACATTCTGTTGCCGACTTCTTACATAGTAGGTCAGGACGCACTGGCGTTCGCTGCGGCGGTCGCCCCGCGAACGTCAAGAATCAATTTACTGGTGGCGACAAGATGCGGGGAAGTTCACCCGCCCATGCTCGCTCGGGCTATCTCTACGCTGGATCACATCCTCGAAGGCCGGCTCACAATCAACATCATCAATTCCGATCTGCCGGGGTATAAAGAAGAAGGTAAATTGAGATATGCCAGGTGTGTCGAGGTGATCGAAATTCTAAAGCAGTCTTGGACCAGCGACCGGATAAAAGTTGACGGGGAGATCTACAAACTAGATCTGCCTACCGACCCCGTTCAGCCTTACCAGCAGAACGGAGGCCCGCTTTTGTATTTCGGTGGAATCTCTGACGAGGCCCGCGAAGTTTGTGCGAAACACTGTGACGTGTTTCTGATGTGGCCGGAGAGGGAAGAAAGCATTTATGCGACAATGAAGGATTTGAGCGCCAGGGCCGCGAGGTATGGGAGAACGATAGATTTCGGTTTAAGGATTCATGTGATCGTCAGAGAGACGGAGGAAGAAGCAAGAGCTTATACCACAAAGCTCATGTCGAAGTTTGATGCGGCGCAAGGATTAAAGTTAAAAAACAGAACTCAGGATGCGCAATCCGTGGGGGTGCTGAGACAAAACGAACTTCGTGTACAAGCGGACGAAGACGGGTTTGTCGAGCCTCTGCTGTGGACGGAAATCGGAAAAGCCAGGTCGGGATGCGGTGGGGCGTTAGTCGGCAACCCGGATCAGATTCTGGAAAAAATTAATTGGTACATGGACATTGGCGTCAGGTCCTTCATCTTTTCGGGATACCCGCTGCTCGACGAGTGCAGATTATTTGCTAAATATTTGTTGCCGAGAATACCTCAGATGTCGATGCCGATGATACAGAACCGAATTCCGAAAGAAACTCCCGTTACCCCGTTGACGACCGGAATACTCAAGTAAGCTCTGACAAACTCCAAGGTAAACAAAGCAGAGTCGGTGGCCGCGAGCGCACACGCCAGACGAGGCCGGTAAGTGTTGACAGCCCAATGTCAGTATACTAGCATTCGCTCCGCTATATTGGAGTATTGGCGGCTCGCTTGGTATTGGACCATGCCGCCGTGTTCTTGCCACCACGCCGCGCGGCGGAGTCAACGCCGCGGTCCCTGGGCGATGACTGCCGCGCCCGCTAGGAAGTCTATCTGCCGGGTCTCCGGCAAGTAGGAGGAGACATGCGACGCAGAGATTTCATCGTCGGTGCCGCCGCGTTTACGGCAATCTCACGCGAGCGTATCCACGGCGCTAACGACCGCATCGGGATGGCTTTGATCGGCGGCGGTCGGCGTGGCCGCGAAGTGATGAAAGCACACCTTTCAACCGGCCGCGTTGAACTAAGCTGCATCTGCGATGTCTATGATGTGCAGCGCGGGCGCGCGAGGGAAGCGCTCGCCAAGGCCGGCGAAAAGCCCTATGAGACAACGGCGATCGAAGATGCTCTCGACCGTCGCGACGTGGATGCGGTGTTGATCGCCTCGCCCGATCATTTACATTTGACGCAAACGGCGGCGGCGCTTCGGGCGGGCAAGCACGTCTACCTTGAAAAGCCCACGACGCATGACTTCGACGACGGCGAGAAGTTTATTGCCGCGGTCAAAGCGAGCGGTCGTGTGCTGCAAACCGGCACGCAGCAGCGCAGCGGGACACATTATAGACAAGCGAAAGAAGATATCTTTGAGCGTTGCAAGCTCGGCCAAGTGATCTTCGCCCGCGCCGTCTGGAGCGACTTTCCGTGGCAGCGCCGCAAGATCGAGCCGCAGCCTAGACCTGCCGGACTCCAGTGGGAGCGTTTCATCGGCCCCGCAAAGAAAGTTCCCTTTGAGTGGGTTCGCTACGACGCGTGGCGCTACTTCCCCGATTACGGCGGCGGGTTGCTGGCCGACATCCTCACGCACTGGGCCGACGTCGCGCAGTGGATGATGGATGAACCTGCGCCGGAGAGCGCCGTTGCGACCGGCGGCATTTATCAACTCAGGGACGGGCGCGTCAACCCCGATACGGTCAACGCCATCCTGCAGTATAAAGGCGGATGGAACCTGACGTTCGAATCAACCGTGCTGCCGATCAAGAACGAGCGGGCGTCGGTCTTCTTCGAAGGCACCGACGGTACTCTCGACATAGCGCGCGACGGCTACATCTTCCGCCCGAATAAAGGTGTATCGCAGGTCGTTAAATCGACT
Source organism: Pyrinomonadaceae bacterium (assembly GCA_013816505.1). Lineage (GTDB taxonomy): Bacteria > Acidobacteriota > Blastocatellia > Pyrinomonadales > Pyrinomonadaceae > JACDEG01. Next base: position 3,241 of record JACDEG010000114.1, read on the forward strand.
GAGAACCTCGAAGTCGCGCACGCCACGAGTTTCCTCGATGCCGTTAAAAACGGCGCGCTGCCGAGCGCACCTATTCAAATCGGCGTCGAAGCTTGCAACCCCGTGCATCTGGCGAAGGCCGCATATTGGCACAAGAAGCGGATGCGCTTCGACGCGGACGGCAAGAAGATCGTTTCTGAAGAGTGACAAGTGACGAGCAGAGAAAGCAGAAGGCACAAGGCAGATAAAGCAAGGTTCTTCTGCCTTCTGCCTTGTGCCTTATTTTGTCGGCCCTCGACCCGCGCGTTTTCCGGTTTGGATTGAAAGCACAGTTCTCAAAGCAGATGTTAGATGTCAGATGTTAGTCAGAGCTTTTTACTATCATCTATCATCTGCTTTTGTGAAGTAGATGGTAGCCCACACACTCGCCCAACCCGCCGCGATACAAGAGCAGATGCCGCCGCTTCACCGGCAAGTTCGATGGTGGATTCTGGCGCTGCTCTTCTCGGTGACGGTAATCAACTTCGTTGACCGGCTGACGCTCTCATATGTCGCGCCCGTCTTGAAAGATGAGTTTAAGCTCTCCAACACGGACTACGGCTTTATCGTTTCGTGCTTCATGTTCGGGATGATGGTGGGCGAACTCCCGATGGGCTGGCTGATGGATCGCAAAGGGCCCAAGTTCGGATTCTCGTTCGCCGTCGTCTGGTGGTCGATCGCCAACGCGCTGCACGTGGTCGGAGGGGCGAAGTGGCATTTCGGCTTGTTCCGTTTCTGGATGGGAACGGGCGAGTGCGGCAACTACTCAGGCGGTGTCAAAGTGATCGGGCAGTGGTTCCCGGCCAGAGAGCGGGCCTTCGCAATGGGCGTGATGAACGCAGCTTCGCTCGTCGGCAATATGATCACGCCGCCGCTCATCGTCCTTATCATGACGAAGTTCAACTGGCACGCGGCATTTCTGATTCCGAGCCTGCTCGGCATAGCTTGGGTCTTGGTGTGGCGCAAGTTCTACCACGCGCCCGAAACTCATCCACACGTTACGCCGGTTGAGTTGCGCTATATCAAAGAAGGCGCGGCGGCAGGGGCGGCAGGGCCGGTACCGACGACCGCACAGCTTTTGCGGCTGCGGCAGACGTGGGCGGTGATGCTCTGCCGCCTGCTGGTCGGGCCGGTGATTCAATTTTATCTCTTCTGGCTGCCGCTCTATTTATCGGAGATGCGCGGCTACGGTATGGCGGCGATCGGATTGCTCGGCATTCTGCCGCCGCTCTTCGGCGACGTCGGCAGTGTCGGCGGCGGGTGGATCACCGGGGCATTCATCAAAGCCGGCGTCAGCGTTGACCGGGCGCGTAAAGCGGTGATGTTCGCGGGTGCGACTCTATGTGCTCTGAGCATCGTCGTCGTTAAGGGCGATCTGCCTATTATCTGGTGGGGCGCAATCTGTTTGGTCTATCTGGGACACTACGCGCTCTCGGCCAACATGTTCGCAACGATCACGGATTATTTTCCCAACAACGCGGCGGCCAGGGTGACGGCGCTGACCGGCATCGCTGGGGGCTTTAGCGGCTGGCTCTTCCCGGTCTTAACCGGGTGGCTGGTTGATAGAGTCTCTTTCGTGCCGATCTTCTTTATGGCAGCACTCATGCCCGCGGCAGGCGTGGCGGTGCTGTTTGCGCTCGGCGGCAAGTTAAAGCGGGTGTCGGTTTAGTGAAACTAGCCCACTAAGCAATTTCCAATTAAAGGAAGAATTAGTCTGTTTCACTTCAATGGTTTGATCTGCGGGTCGAGCGAGCGCGCCGGTAAGCGTCACGGGCTGCCGTTGCGTCTCCTTTCCGCTGGAGCGCTCGAGCGAGACGGTAGTGGGCTTGGGCGTCCATGGGGTCGAGATTGATTTAGTTCTCTGTCCGAGGCCGAAATTGACTCGCAGGTAGTTTTGCGAGTGATAGCTACCGCCGCTGCGAACCTCATCAATCTGAACACCATCTTCGGTGACGCATTTGATCCACGCCCAGATTCCGGCAGTGGGTCAGTTTGAGAATTAGGGCCGCATCAATACTGGCTTAGAATTTCAAACTGACCCACTACTCAGATTCCCGTCCTATTTGATTTGACGAATAGGTCGAGCAGCGAGATATTGCTCCGGATGCGGCGTACCCCGCTGCCGGGCTGGATCAGCAGATGCACCATTGGCGGGATGCGCTTCTGAAGAATTCAGGAGTCAGAATTTAGGAGTCAGAAGCCAGAGATTGAAATTCAGGAGCCAGAATTCTGGCTCCTGAATTCTTCGATTAGTATGACAACCGCAACCCAAACTGCATCTGGCGCATCGTCGCCAGTTGGAAGATATTGGTGATGCGGCCTGCCGTGCCCGGACAATCTACGCAAGCGTTCGGGTTAGCAAGGTTGACACGGTTTGGCACATTGAACATTTCGGCGCGGATTTGTGCTGCGAAACGTTCGGTGATGTTGAATGTTTTTTGCAACGACGCATCGAATTGTTGGAAGCTAGGTCCCAGCAAACGATTACGACTAACACTGCCAAATTGGCCACGTTGCGGACGCGCCCACGGCCCAAGCACTTGCCCGTTAGCGGTTAGCGGCGTGACTTGTCCGTTAGCTGCCAGCGGCGTTGTGATGAACCACTGATCGCGTGTCGGGTTATCCGATTTCCAATCGCCGACTAAATCAGGACGACACCAACCCGTATCGCGGTCGGCATTGCAATCACGATAACTCGGCGTAAACGGCAAGCCACTTTGCCACGAGTAGATCACACTAAATTGCCAGCCGCCCAGCACGGCCTGTGTGACACCACCTGCATCCTTAAGGAACCGGCGACCTGTGCCGAAAGGCAATTCCCAGACGCTGGCCAGCGTGAACACATGGCCGCGAAGGTTGTCGTTCGGGCCGTAAGCCTCTCTCGCGTCAATGTTGTAATACGTGGCCGCGTAATTGAAGGCCCGTGACCACGTGTAATGTGAAAGCAACGAATAGCCTTCAGAGAATCGCTTCTCTGCTTTCAATTGCATCGAATGGAAGTTGTTGCTTGCATCCGAACCGTAGTAGCGGAAGTTTTGCGTCCAACCAAACTTATTGAAGAACGGCTTGCGCTGGTTAGTAGTCAAGTTGGGATAGCCGACCAGCGTCGCTTGGTTGAAATCATAGTCACCACCAAAGCCTGCGAAAACGTGTGTGCCTTTGGTGCCGACGTAAGCGGCTTCGACCGCGATGTCGCCGACGGTCTGGTGTTGCAGGCTCACGTTCCATGAATCGGTCGTGGGCATGCGCAACCGCTCCGGCAGAATGAACGCCGTCACACCGTTGGGCAGAATCGGGCGGCCATTCGGGCCTTTCGGCTGGCGATCAAGGACCGTTTGAGGATCGAGCAGCTGTGGCCCTTGAGCCAGATTAAAGACAGCGTCGAAGTTACGCGCCGGTTGCACCGATTGAATGCCCAGCACGGGCAGGTTCTGCGTTACGTTGTGACCGAAGATCGAACCAAAGACGCCGATGTCAAAGCCGCGCCCGTAACCCATCCGCAGCACGGTCTTATCAGACAACTTGTAGGCAATGCCGATGCGCGGCGCGAACAAATTGTTAGCCGCTCGCTGATTCAAATCAAGCCCGACGCCATCTGAACCGGCCACTAACACTTCGCCCGTGTTGATGTCTACGAAACCGCCCTTGCCTGCGCCCGTCACGGTCTGCGGGCGATAGTTCTCGTAGCGCAGACCGTAATTGATGGTGAGCCGTCGCGTCGCGCGCCAGTTGTCCTGCACGTAGGCGAAGTAGCGATTCTGCCGCTCTTCGGCATCGGTGATCGTGCTGACGTAGCGTTGAAAATCGCTGACGTCGCCAAGCAGGAATGAGGCCAGCGCCGAACCTCCGCCAGACTGACCTTGCGTGCGAGCCGCGTTGAATTGCAGCTCACCCGCGCGGTGCCGGTCAGACGGGATGCGCAGGTTCAAAGCGTAGCGGTAATCGAGGCCGAACCGCAGTGAGTGATTGCCGAATTCTTTCGACCAATTATTGACGAACTGGAACTGCCGCTGGTCCTGGCGCAAAGGGCAGTTGCAACGCGCGAACTGCAGCGCGTAGCCGAAGTTGAATTGATTGCCCGAGTTGCCGCCCGGCCCGTAGCCGTTGAGCAAAAATGCCGGCATGCCGCCCGTAAACGAATCGTTGTTCAAACCCGGAATGCCCGCATCTGTGGCCGGCGTGGTGTCGCCCGCGCCCGGATCCACGTTTACCTTATAGCGGAACCAGCCGAAGCGGAAATCGGTGCGCAACGTGGGGCTCAGCGAATAGTTGAAGCCTGACGAGATGCTCTGGTTGCGCGTGCGCGAGATGCCCGCGAACGGCGCCTGTTCGTCAAAGCCACGCCCCCCCGCAGCGAAGCCGAAGATGCCGGGCGAGTCGAGCCGGTAATCGGCCAAGCTATAGCGTCCGAAGAGTTGCAAGGCTTGGCTGTGGAAGTAATCCCAGCGCGTGTTGATCAAATCTTCGTTGAACTTGATCGTGCCAGACCCGACATAGTTAGGCACATCGCGCGGCACACCTTCAATGTTCGGCAGCGGGATAAGTCTGAGCAGATTCAGCGCCTGTGGACTCAACCGCGCGGTCGGAATTTGGTTGCCTGCGAATTGTGTGCGCGTCGCGGGCGCGTCACCGCTGGCCGGATCGAAAATGTTTACGCCAAGCCCGCTCAAATCGCCCGTGCGCTCAGCCGCCGTCGGCACGCGCAGGAGCGCCGAACCGCCCGTGTTGCGCCGCGTTCCCTGATAATCGCCGAACCAGAACAGCTTGTCCTTAATGATCTTGCCGCCGGCCGCGCCGCCGAACTGGTTGAATTGGGTCACGGGGATGAAGCGATCCGTGCCGCGAATCTTTTGAAACTGGGTGAATGGATTGCGCGCGTTGAGCACGCCGTTACGCATGTATTCAAAGCCCACCGCATGAAAATCGTTTGTGCCCGATTTGGTTTGCACGCTGATGACGCCCGCTGTCGCACCGAACTCTGCGTCGTAGGACGCCGTCGTGAGTTTAGCTTCCGACAGCGATTCGAGCGTCGGATTGATGACGATCAGACCGAGCAAAGCGTCATGATTGTCTGTGCCATCCAGCAACTGCGTCGTGCCCGCGAAGCTCTGCCCGTTAACGACTTTGCGGAACGACCCCTGCGGGTCTTCCGACGAAGCCGTCTGCGAAGTCGTTGCCTGCACACCCGGTGTCAGCAATTCAAATTGCGTGAAGCGCCGGTTGATAATTGGCAGATTGGTCACGGTCTTTTCGCTGAACGTGACCGCCACATCGGCACGGTCGGTTTTGAGAATCGGTGCCCCGGAGCTGATTTCGACGACCTCACTGACGTCGCCGATTTCCAGTTTCAATTCCGCGCGGGTCTCCTGATCAACCGAAACTGTGACGTTCTGCACCGCTGCTTTGAAGCCCGTGGCCTCAATGCGGATTTGATACTCGCCAGCGATCAGACCTCGTTGCGTGAAATTTCCGTCATCATTAGTCGCTGTGGTGACGCTGTTTTGCCGCGCAGTGTCAGTGATGGTGACTGTGGCGCTAGCCACCGCTGCTCCTTGCGGATCGGTCACAGTGCCGCCAATATTGCCATATACGGCTTGTCCGAATGCCGCAACGCTCGACAACAACAATAGCAAGATACAGCTGATGAGGGTTGTAGCCTTCCGCATGGTTGATAAGCCTCCTATTTGGCGCATTGCTTTTCACCTCTCCTAGGACATCGGCGATGGTACAGCGCACGAAAGATATGTGCGCAGACGAAAACTGTCAATGAAAATTGTTTGACTTGTTATTGCTCAGCGATTATGTCCGCCTTAACTGCTCAGCGAAAATGTCCGCATACTCTGGTGCACCATGCGCAACGCCAATACGATGCCGTCGATCCGGGGAATCGGCTGGTCGCGCGCGAGCTTGGAGAAGCGGTGGAATGACGCGTTGGAAGCGTGGCAGCAGTTAGAGCAGGAGTATGAGATCATGCGGCGCACGGAACTGGCACCGCTCAATGAAGAAGAACAGCTGGCCGTCCGGCGGCTGGCGGCTGATCTCCCTGCGGTCTGGAATGCGCCCACGACACATGCCGTGGATCGGAAACGGCTCTTGCGCACAGTCATGGCAGAAGTGACATTGACGGTTGATCGAGAGACACGTAGCGCCGAGTGCGTCATTGTGTGGAGCGGCGGGGTGGTCACGAAACATCGGGTGCAATGTCCACCGCTGGGATGGTCATGTCAAACTGACCCCGGCGTGATCGAGCGGATGCGTGAGTTGGCGCGCTCGCACCCGGACCATCAAATCGCGGCTCTGCTCAACCGCGAAGGTGGAAGAACGCGAACGGGCAAAGAGTGGACTTACCAGAGGGTCTCCGCGATGCGCAAGACGGGTATCAGATTTACCGACTGCGACGAGGCTCAACGCAACGCTTCTACGTCTTGCCAATGAAAGTAAACTCAGCTCAGCTTCAGTAGAAAGGATTACTACTTATGTCGATCGACATTGCTGACGACGCGGGGAGCATCGTTCCGCCGCCAGAAACAGCCGCCCACAAAAGACGCGGAGTATACACGAGCTGAAAGTGGCTCACTTTCCGGGCGCACGCTCGGCTCACTTGCTAAGCGGAAAGAACACGGCGGAGTTTCGTATCAGCCTCGCATCGTTAGCCATAAGGTAGCAATCACAAGGACTTGCTTATGAATAAGATAATAACTGACGTAGCTATCATTGGGGCTGGCCACAACGGTTTAGTGGCAGCCGTATTTTTGGCAAGGCATGGACTGGAAGTGACCGTGTTAGAAGAGAAGGCTATGATCGGCGGCGCTGCAAGGACGGAGTACCTTTTTCCGAAAGCACCTCAGCTAGCCACCTCTTCGGGCGCCTATCTTTTAGGAGTCATGCAGCCGGAACTCATTGCTAAGCTGAAGGCAAAATTCAAGCTAATCCGCCGTAACCCGCACTATTTCCTCCCAACCACCGGCCATCGCTACTTACTGTTCGGCTCCGATGTAAGCGCGATGCGTGAACAATTCCTAAAATTCTTCTCAGAAGGGGACTGGAGGGCCAACGATGCCCTGACGCGAGAAATAGGAAAAATCAGAGATGATCTGGCCCCGAGTTGGCTGGAAGAGCCGCTGTCTTTAGAGAACACGGCTGAACGATATATCCGGCCTTCCTTGCGTGAGACTTTCATCAATCTCGTCACGTGCCCCGTTGAGCATTACCTTGCCAGGTTCGGATTTGAGAGCGAACTACTGATGGCAATGTATGCCGTAACTGATGGCTTCTCCGGATTAAACGGAAGTTTCGGCACCCCCTCTAGCGGTATGAATTTTCTTGTGCATAACATGTGCCGCCTGCCCTGCTCAGACGGTACGTGGATGATCGCGGAGGGCGGGATGGGCAGCATCACCAGAGAGATCGCGCGACTGGCGACAGAAGCAGGGGCGAGGATCTTGACCGAAGTCGGTGTTGAGAAAATCATGACCAGCTGCGGACAGGTGGCCGGTCTTCTGTTGAAGGATGGCCGCGAGATTGAGGCCCAAGTAGTAATCAGCAACGCTGACCCGTTCCGCATGCGCTCGCTCGTCGGTGCCGAGAAGTTCCCGAAGGAGTTCAACGCGAAGTTGGACAACTTCAAGCGCACGGGGACGACATTTAAAGTTAATCTCGCCTTGGACAGGTTGCCCACTTTTAAGTGCTTACCCGAAAACCGTGGTCAGCATAACGCAACCATCCATCTCCTGCCGCAAGAAAAAGACGTGATCAACCACATCCGCAAAGGTTTTGAAAAAGTGCGGGCGGGTGAACTGGCGGACTTCCCGACGATTGAGTGGTACATCCATACGCAAGCTGATCCGACACTCCAGGACGACCGGAGGCGACACAACTCAGCTTTCTTTGTGCAGTGGGTGCCGTACGAACTCAAAGACAAAAGCTGGGAAGATGAAGAGGAGCGCTACGTAAAACATTTGTTCGGCATCGCGGATCAGTTTGCTCCCGGGTTCAGTCAAAGTGTGGTTGACGTGTTCACCTTGACGCCAAAGAAGATTGAGCAACATTTTGGGATCAGCTATGGCCATATACATCATGTGGATAACACATATGGCTTTGACCAAAGAATGCCATATGCGACTCCCATAGCAGGACTCTATTCATGCAGTGCAGGGTGCCACCCCGCAGGCTCGGTGATCGGATCGGCGGGCCATAATTCGGCGATGCGAGTTATCAAGGACTTAAGGGTGAGGCCATGACAACTGCGTTCCTGATTGAAAGGCGTATAACGTTGCGTATGCCGCAGCCGCCCGCGTGGCACTACGTGGACTTTCGATCTTGCGGACGGCATCCAACTAAAGCGGAAGGGATATACATAAAAGATAGGATGAAGTAGTCATGTTCAAGCACGACAGTCGACTTCTGACTTCCTCAGCCGCCCGACTGCTCATAGCGCTCCCGCGTAAGCGTCCAGAGCAGCACTCTTCACGATTCTTCGGCCTCGTCTTCGCGGGCGTACATGATCAGGTGCTCGAGCATCATCCGTGATGATTCTGGCAGTTCCAAGAATCTGACGCCGAAGCCCGAGTTCGGTTGATGCTTGACTATTTCGCCGCGTAGCGGCAGCCAGCGACCCGTCGGCAATTGTACGTCGATGGAGATGCGCTTGCCTTCCTGCATGGGCGCGATTGAGTCAATGTAACACCCTTCGGGGCTGATGTCGGCGCACCTTGCCGTATACTTCCCCGTGGCGCTTTGCCACTGCACATTGAGTGAGACGCCCACGCGATTATGCTTTCTCTGGTCTTCTTTTGTCATAACCCTTCGTCAAAGTTCCTTCACCCATGCGTTTAACTCTTCCCGCTTCACCCGCAAGCCCTTGCCGGTGATCCTTGACTGATACAATAGCCTAGATGGGCAACGGCCAAGCCGTTTACACAGCGGCTTTCATTCGGATGCGGCTCGCTGGGAGCGCCAGGCTGTTGCCTGCCATCAGCGCGGAGCGCGAACACAGGTCGCACGCAAGTGCCAGCCGCTTTAGAGGGTAGTGTTCTATGAAAAGGGCGTTTTGTGAAGCAGTCGTCCTACTGCCTGATACAAAAACTTCCATGACTTGCTGACCTTCACACGTCTCATCAATGCAAAAAGAGGTGCCACTCATCTTCAGGTGAGGACGAATCCGTTTATTGATCTCTGATGCATCTCGCTCTCACCGGCTCTGGTGAAAACTCTAAAAACGGTGGAGCCAATGCCAGGGTAGTCTATACATTACACCTCATGCTGCGACCACTGCTTCACAGACCTGCAAGACCAGTGCTCCTGCCTGGTCAACTGCTGATGTATCGAACTGCCCCTTCTTGATCTTCTGCACTATCTCAATCCCGCTCAAGGTCACTGCTGCGTTGCTGAAGCTCTTGAACCCAAGCATCCGATAGTACCGCTGTTTCACTCGTCGCTGGTCTTGGTCGATTGAGTTGTTCAAGTATTTGCTGGTGCGCAGTTCGACACCGAAAGCTAACACGCCTTCTGCCTTCAGTTCAGCCACCTCCTGATGTGATGCCTCATACTTGTCGAGCGTGATCTTCGCTGGAGCATCATTGTTCCCCGTGGCTTTCATGAAGAAGCGTTTGGCTGCTGCCATATCTCGCTTTTCGCTCAGCAGAAAATCGACTGTTCGGCCCTGCTTGTCGACAGCTCGATACAGGTATCTCTAGCGTCCTCTGACCGAGGATGTACGTCTCATCAGCACGCCACGATGAGCTTGTGGGTCGGGCATATTTCTTCCACTGTTTCTCGATCACAGGGACGTATCTCTGGACCCACCGCATGACCGTGGTATGCACGACAGTACCGCCGCGCGCTCAGCCATCAGCGAGCACCCGTCGCGGTAGCTAAGTTTATTAGTGATCAAGCAGCAGACAGCGTGGGTGATGAGCAAACGGTCGCGCGTGGCGGCCTTTGAAGTGCGCTGGGGTGTCGGAGGGGAGCCGGGGCATGTTGCTCATTATCGATACTCTTCACCGTTTGCACCAGAGCCAGAAAAAGTAGCTATCGAGTTAAGTAGCGACAGGCCACTTTTCTGTTCTCAACTACAGTTTGTCAGTTCCGGCTCGGGACGTACACTCCGCAGTCGTGAAAGAGCGGCAGCACTGTGCTGCTCTGACTCTCTTCTTAACGAATCTGTGATCCTGTTCGATAATATGATTGAGGTATTTGAATCGTCTCAACTGACAATCAGGAAAGCGCGCGACCGAACCGCAATCCGAGCGGCCCAATTCATGATTTCCCGGTGGGAAGGAGAGGAGTGGGGGACTTGACGTCCCGCTTTACCCCAAGCCGCTGAGTGTGGCGACTGACCTGCCAGCATAGTGGTCGCAGCACCCCCCGTTGATCTTGCAGACGGGCGGCACTGGGCCGATGGAGGGTCAGAGTAATTTTCGCCGGGAACCGAATAAATTTTCGCCGCAGCAAGCTGCGGAGTATTGCGGATAGCAGGCGAACATTCGCAGCAAGCTGCGGGGCATTTACCCGCTAAGAGTAAAAAGCGGCCCGACCCATTGTTCCGGGGATGGCACGTGATTTCCGTCGCCGGCAAACACGTCTCCGCCATCAGTTACGCCAGGAATGACAGGTAGTAGTGCGCCGGAAACCTAGCCCAACTGTGTTTCCACTCTCCTAGCCGTGAGACTTAGCGTCAGGTGTTCTGGATAACATTCTCAACTCCTCAACGTGAGGGTCTCGACCGCCGCGCTTTCTTCTTTTCGTCTTCGGCGGCGAAGCGGTGCGTGATCACTCCCGTTACTTTCACGGCCTTACGAC
>JACDEG010000559.1 GCA_013816505.1 Pyrinomonadaceae bacterium
ACAGCAAGCGTCACCTCTGGACTCTCGTTTTGTCAAAAATCTACGCTTCCACGCTTAATTGTGGTGCTACCCCCGATCCGCGACCCGCAATCAGAAAGAGATTGTGATCAAAAAGTAATGCTGGTCAAGCATGGCGCAGCACCTCCTGATTGTAGTGGCAAATGACATACTTGATCGCTCCAATCTGATTCGCCAACTTCTTGGAAAACGAGAGGCTCAATCGCACCAGTCGCGAGACTCTCTGCCGCAGCGTGCAGTTGAACCGCTCGACCGCATGGGTGTGGCCTGAGCCAAAGGCTGAGACCTGATGTCGGGCGACAGGGATGGCCGCTTTGTAGAAAGTAAGCTTTACAGCGAGAGGCATCGCTGAGTTCGTGACCGATGCCGAACAAGTTGCTGGAGATGACCGCCCTCAGCTTGCCTCTCATGCCGCTTGTGTGACGCGTCGTTGCTTGTCGCTCTCGACGGGGCGGCATCTCAGCTTCAGAGTTCGGCGTCTTTCTCTGGTGATAACATTGCGTGTATGTATCAAGAACATCGTAAAAAGAACTTCGTCATATCCACTGATCCGGCTAAGTTGAACGTTGATGCTGTCCATGCTTATCTTTCACAAGAGTCTTACTGGGCACAGGGAATACCGAAGGAGATTGTAGCTCGCGCCATCAATCACTCTCTTTGCTTTGGAGTCTACGACGGCAATCACCAGATCGGTTTTGCCAGAGTAATCTCTGATTACGCGACATATGCTTACCTTTCTGATGTCTATATTCTTGAGGGGTATCGAGGCAAAGGGTTATCGAAATGGCTGATGGAGTGCATCATGGCGCATCTCAATCTGCAAAAGCTCCGACGGTTCAGTTTAGCAACCAAAGATGCTCATGGTTTGTATGAGAGGTTTGGATTCACGGCGTTCAGAATCCGGAAACAATCATGGAGATTCGCAATACAGATGCATACAAGGAGTTATGATTTAACATGAGAGACACGGAGGGGACAGGAGAGGGCACAGAGAGTTGAGCGGTTTTCTCTGTGAACTCTTGTGTGACCTCCGTGCCCTCTCGTGTGAACCGGTCGAACAATACCTCTTGAACCTCAAGACTGATGCGCGGCTTGGCATGGAGACGGTTACTTCTCTTTATTCGGCTTCGCCATCCGGAGGTTGCGTATCATTGGCCCCGCTTCCTTGACGGTGTAATCGGCGGGCACTTCAAAGAGTGAGCGCGCCGGTTCGCCGCGGTTGATGTTTGTCAGCTTGAACGTCGTTTCGCCAGAGCGCGGGTCGCTGTGGCGGGTCATCACGACGGTCTGCAACTCCGGCGAGTACCAGCGTTCGGAGATGATCTGAATCGGTTGCTCATTGCCGATCTGTCCCGCCGCGATGGTCACCGTGGTGCGCTTGCCTTCGGCCTCGACCCCTTCGATGACCTGCTTGGCGAGGGTCTCGGTTTTGGAGTCTGAATTTGAAGGGTGACGGTAAAATTCGGTCACGCCAAAGCCTTCGCTCGGAGGCGGCGGCATCGGGGCGGTGAAAACAGCTTCGGGCGGCCCGGGGCGACGCACGCGGACGCCCGCGCTCGGCGTGGCGCCGACGTAATCTTCCGTCAGAATCTTCGCCTCAGACTTTTTAGCCGGGTCAGTTATTACTCTCACCCGCACGGCTCTCTCTTTCTGCTCCACATCCCAACGCGGCAGGGCGAGTTTGCGGGCGATGCGCGAGCGTGGGTCGAGAATATAGTTAACGCCGGCGACCGGGTCGTTGATGAAGAATGTCTGGGGCGGATCGCCAGCCGCTGCGAACGGCCCGACGGCGCCGAGCGTCTGGTCGCGACGCGTTCGCCCTTCGCTGTCGCGGTAGACCGAGGCGGTGTTTTTGCTCACGATGCGGTTACCATCGACCAGCGTCTGAACGGTCTCCGTCACCGACTCCGCCGAGTAGGGCGCGCCCTTCACGACCTTGCCGTCGAAGCTCATTTCGGATGAGACGAACATCACTGTGTCGTGTCGGTCGCCGATCCCCATCACTCCGGCAGGCGACGGCGGCGGATGGCCTTCGGCGTGACCCGGCCCGGTGATGATGACGTTGCGCTCGACTAAGACATCGCGCTCCGCTTTCGGTTGCTCTTTACCCTGCTGCTGCCCCGTCCCTTGCGCGCCGACGCCGCTCGCCGCCACTGCGACGGCAAGCGTGGCCGCCAGCGTAGAAAGTTTTCGTATTTTCATAACGGTTATCTCCTTAAGTTTTGATAGCTTCAGTTCCGACTCTAAAAGCACTCGCCAATTTTTGAAAACCACTTAACCACATCAGTGAACAAAACGAATCGCGCGTGCGACCCCGTCGTGTCCGAGCACCACGTCAGCTTTGACGCGCTCGCGTGCGCGTTCCATGTTCATCGGCAAGCCGAACGAGACGAGCGCCGAGCGCGGCATCTCGACACGCACGATCTGGCCGCCGTCCGCGTTGCTCAATTCTCCGCCCTGTGTCAGCGGCATAAACTCAGTGGCAATGCTGTCCTCGTCCGCGCCGGTCGAAACGAAACGCGGTGACGCACTCGTATCTTCGACTGCTTCACCGCGCGGCGAACCCGACGCCAAGCCCCCGCGCGCCAACCTCTGATAGCGACCGGCGGCGATTGTTTTAAGATTGCTCCGCGCACTGCTCAACGCCCGCGGCGCACTGATATCGTTCTTGGCGACTCCATCTCCGTGTCCGCCGCCTTTCTCGCCGGCCACCTCTTTCAAAGCAACTGCTTCTTTGTTTTCGATAGAGTTCTTCGACGGCGCGCTCCCGGTGGCGGACGGAGTTTGAGCGACCGGCTTTAACGGAGGGGCCTGCGACGAGCGCAGCACGTTCCACCCGACGAGCGTTACCAGAGCGGCAAACACCGCCGCGACAGCGCCGACAACCATCGAGCGCGACCCGCGCGGCGCGAAGGCATGAGCGACGGGTGATAGCACTTCAACGCGCGCACCGAACGCCGCGCGCAGAGTCGCTTCGAGGTGAGCGGGCGCGTAGTCTGTGTCGGCGCTGACCGCCGCCGCCGCGCACAATCCGTCAGTCAAGGTCTGTTCGTCGGCGAGGCGTGCGGCGCACCGCGCGCAACCCGCAGCGTGGCCGAGTCCGTCTTCGCGTGCGGCGGCGTCCATCATTGACACGCGCGCAAGGTCGGTCACAACGTTTTCGAATTCCTGACAGTTCATGCGAAGCACCTCGCCGTCTTGATCGTGTGAGCGTCCGTCCTCGGCTGCTCGGCGGCGCGCAACCGTTCAATCAACATCGCCCGCCCGCGATGCAGCCGCGAGCGGACTGTCCCCACCGCGCAGCCGAGAGCAGTGGCGGCGTCGACGTAACTCATCTCATGCAGTTCGCAGAGCACCACGACCTCGCGGTAGTGAGCCGGTAGCGCCAGCACCGCCTCGCGCACCCGCCCGACCGTCTCGCGCCGCGTCAGGTCGCCGAGCGGGTCGTCGGGCGCGGCCAACAGTTCACACGCCGAAGTTTCGGTCTCGTCCCCGTTCATCATCGGGACGAAGGCGCGGTCACGAGCCAACTGACGCAGCACGTGATGGCGCGCAATGCCATACAGATATGCCGCGAGCGAGCCGCGCGACGAATCGAACTTTTTAATGTCGCGCATCAGTGCCATGAAAACCTCCTGCGTCACGTCCTCGGCGATTGCTTCGGAGCCGCACATGTGGAGCGCGAAGCGGTAGATGCCGCCACTGCGCCGCCGGTAGAGCGCCACAAACGCATCCTCTTCCCCGGCGATGATGCGCCGCAGCAGTTCGTCGTCACTGGGAGTAGTGGCTAAGACCGTCATCCTTTTATCCGTCGTCCTGTCGCCGCCGGTCGTCATACGTAATTCGCGGGCGCCGCTCGGAAAGTTCCAAAAAGGAGGGCGGCGCTTGTTCGGCTTGAAGACGAGAAGTTAGTAACACCGGGAGGGCGCGTGTGTGTCGGGCGAGGCCAGGGCTCCGTAGCGGCGTAACTATGTATCAAGGCAAAAGTCAATCAAGACGGTATATGTGCTCAACCCTGAACCTGGAAAACTTTTGCTCAGGTACTTAAATC
>JACDEG010000115.1 GCA_013816505.1 Pyrinomonadaceae bacterium
GCCAACTTCAGGTGGTCACGCGTGGTGAAGCCGAGTTCACGCGGGCTGAGTGCTTTTCTCATGCTCAGAAAATATCAAAGAACTATTCTTGACAAAACTTTTGGCTACTCACTTAGCGCGGAGTCGTGAGTCGATCCTGCAGAACTCGTCGTACTGACTTGGTTACCAGTTTCATAGTCGGTCGGCATCAGGCAAACGGCTAGAGAAGCACCCGGAAATTCGGCTAGTCGTCCCGACCGCGGCGTTCAAGTGATCTATGCTCGCCCGGTGTCTGAAACTGTCGATGCTTCACTTGGAGTTTTTCTGAAAAGGCTGCGACGCCAATTCGCGCTACTTGACCATACTTTGCAGCGGAGGTGTCGGCGCACAAACCGATGGCGCCAATGATCTGGCTGTCCACAGTGATCGGCACATCGCCTTCCATTGGAAGCATTCCATCCTGGTGAAATTACGGACGATCATCTTGAACACATTGCACGCGCTCTCGCTCGGCGCCGGGTTAAGCTTACGTGCCAAGCTGGCGACGGCACAGAGCCGCGCACGCTTTCAGCAGTTACGACTCTCGCCGGTGTTCGGACACCAGCACGACGAGTGGCTGACCTTAGCCACTGAACTGTCCCGCTTTTTCTCGACAGCTTCATCCTTCTTGAGTAGCAACGCTCGTTTCCCAGCGCAGCAGGTAATCCCGCAGCGCTCCGTACATCGCGTCGAATGAGTCGGCGCAGTACAACACCGGCTGGTAATGTGTCGGATCGTAATTCTGAAGTGATGCCGCTTCTACATCGAGTGGGCGAAACTCCGCCCTGTGCATCGCCTCCAGTTCTCCTGCCGATGACAACAGCCCTGTGCCATATGCCTTTACTTCTCCGTCTTCACGCAGAGCGCCGAACTCGACGGTGAACCAGTACACGCGTGACAGGCGTTCAAGCGCCTCGGCTGATTGTGTGCGTCTGACCGCACGGCCTACTAAACGGCTGAGTTCGGCTAGGCGCTCACTCGCCAGAGTTACCGCATGACCGATGATTTCATGGGCCACATCAGGCTCTGGCGTGTAGAGCGGAGTGGAGTGATGGCGAATGTACTGCGTGGAGAGGAAGATGCCGTTCGCCAGAGATTCCAGAAAGACGCGCGGCTCGACCAGTCCGGCGACCGGCTCTAGACGAAAGCCGCTGATTGCTTGAACCCTCTCCGACACTTCCCGCATCTGCGGGATGCGGTCGCGCGGCAGGTCCAGTCGCCTCACACACTCCAGATATTCGGCGCAGGCATGTTGTCGGTGTGCCGAACGAAGCGCCTCACAGATCACACGCCACACATCATGCTCTTTAGATGTGTAAGGGGCGTCGGGAATAGGCGCACCCGGTTCATACTCCATCGCAATCTGCGCGATGCGGTTGCGGCGTGCGCGGTACTCTTCATCGCGAAAGCCCGGATGATCCGGGTCGAGTTGCACCATCGTATTCCGATCCGCCGCTACGCCGTCGAGACCGCCCGCGACCATTCGCATGTCAACATGGTCGCGCAGCAACGCCCGCTCTGCTTGCTTTGTCATGGTGTCAGAACCTCTCTGAAGCTGTGCTTGAAAATTGTGGACACTAAAAGAACCGGCCACTCGTCCTCCCGCGTTGGAAGGGTAAGTGGCCGGTTCGTAAGGTATCTTGTCTGGTTGGTGTTAGACGATCATCACACGCCGACAGCCTTCCGCCGTCACATCCCTCCACGCGGAGAGCGAGCCGTAATAGTAGTAATAGCGATAGAGGCTGTAGTGTGGGCTGACCATTCTCAACACTCAAGCGCCAAAGCTCGTGCGCTTACCGAGGCGGTAAGGTAAACGCTGGCCCACACGCTTGTCAATCTTACAGCGGGACATGTCAGTATCGCCTGCGCTAAATCGAAGCATATGAGATTGGCACAGGCGAGTTCTTTCTGATACATCGGTAAGTGCAACCAAACTGATGTACTGAGGCGAACCGTCTGTGCCAGGGAAAACCATACTTGAGATTCCAGCCGAGGAACAAGAGCAGATTGTGGAGCTACCTCGCCGCTTGCTTAAGCTTCAATGTCGTCAATGACACACAGTTTATGCTTTTTTGCCAACATTCAAGCACTGTCCGCCCCGCATCGTCCTAAAGCGCGTTCAACTCGGCTATGCCTGTCGAATCTGCTTCTCCGAACGAGTGTTAAAAAAACTACGAAGCGTTCCCGACAAGTTATGGAAGAATATCAAACCCAACTTTCGCCGCCGTGTCCACCAAATGCTCGTCGCAGCAGACGAACAGACGATTGCGAGGTTGCTCTTTGCACCACACGAGAGCCGCTGCGAGTTGAAAAGAATTTAGTGCGCGCAACCCGTATAGTGCGGGCAGCGTCTCGGCGATCTGCCGCACGCGTTCGCTCGGCAGCATTTCAATCCATGCGTTGCGCTTCGAGCCGCGTAGCAGCCTGCTTAAACCCACGCGCCGGCATTTTTCCTTCACGCACGAGGCGGCTGAATGCGCTGTATGCTTCAACGGTAGCGCCCCACCACACAACGGTGCGTTTTGTCCGGCGAGCAATTTGTCGCAAGCCTTGCGATTCGTCTTGCTGACAGCATAAAGGTACAAGCGTACTTGTATCCCAAAACGCGCTCCCGATCTTCGTAGCGGTTGCACGCGTGCTCATCTACTTTCACCCCGCTCGCTGACGACGGCGGCAACTGCATCTTTAAGCGACACTCGCGGTGCAGGACTTCTCCAGAACGAAGCGGGTAAATTACTCGTTGGCAGTCGCGCGAGTCCCATCGCCGCCAGTTCCATTTCCTCTGCTTCGAGGTCTTCACCTGAAGCGAGTGGAACGATCTTGGCGATGGGGCGATTACGATCCTTAACGAGCAGTTCTTCGCCTGCCCGCACGCGCTCAAGACGCGCACTCAAGTTGTTCTTCAGATCGGCAATATTGACAGTGGCCATAACAGATTTCCATGTGAGCAGATATGAGTGCAAGTAGCTATTATAGCCAAGAACGGAATGGGCTATAAGATAAGAAATCTCAGTGAGAGTCAACATCAGCATAGTATGGTATTAGTTTGCGGCCAACTCCTGCCCCAAAGAGATGGTGGTCTTTGATCTGCTGATTGAGCTGATCGACTTGCCGCACTCTGTTCGACAACACTGCTTCAAGCCGATTGATGCGGGACGTGAGTTACTCAATCTTTTCGAGGTCCGCCGCTAGAAGAAGTATCATTTTTCCGTGCTCTTTATTTAGCAGCCTAAACTGCTCCCTTTTATCAAGATCATTGACTACACCTTGATCATCGAGCAGTTGCGTGCCGCTTCCCTGTTCGATCTCTTCCGCTTACGCACCGCTCTGACCACGTCGTGACACTCATCTCCATGAATCTCTGTAGGTCAGAAGCGTCGCAGCGAAACGAGAATCTCGCCGCTTGCCCGGAACGGACCCGCTCAAAGATTTGGCGGTAAAGTTGCTCAGTGATTCAGATCGGTGATGAAGTCCAACACAGGGTGGTTCAGGACTTTCTCCGTCAGGAGGTCAGGCGCGTCGTTCGTGAGAGCGAAGCGGGTTCACCTCTTGCTGACGGAGACAATTTCGTCCATCTCATTCATTCGATATGAGATACGCTTATCTTTACTTCCATCTGGTGTCGAGGAATTTATTCTTTCAAGCGACTGACTGGAACTTACGTTTTGCTGTAGCACTTCTACTACTTTGAGCACCAGTGCGTCGGGTGTGAACGGCTTCCCGATGAAGGCGATGTCTCCGTCTAAGAGGCCGTGATGGACGATAGATTGGTCCGGATAGCCCGACATGTAAAGGACGCGCACGCCGGGTCGCAAACCCGCTAATTGTTCCGCTAACTCCCTGCCGCTCATCCGCGGCATCACCACGTCAGTTAAGAGCAGGTGAATCGGCCCCTCGTGTTGCTGACAAATTGACAGCGCCTCCCCGGCATTCGCCGCTTCCAGCACAGTGTAGCCGTGCATCTTGAGACTCTCCCGCGCCAGATTCCGCACCATCTCTTCGTCTTCCGCCAGCAGTATCGTCTCAGTGCCCGCAACGCTTTCCGGGCGCACGGCAGCCGCGTCAGGCTCCGTGGCTTGCTCGTCAACCGCCGGAAGGTAAATCTTAAAGGTCGTGCCCACGCCGACCTCCGAGTAGACCCAAATGTTGCCGCCCGACTGTTTGACTATTCCGTAGACGGTGGAGAGGCCGAGGCCCGTCCCCTTGCCCTGCTCCTTGGTCGTGAAGAACGGCTCGAATATCTGTCTCTGCGTTTCCGCGTCCATCCCGTAACCTGTGTCTGTCACAGCCAACATCGCGTACCAGCCGGGTTGAACAGCGATGTGCCGGCGCGCGTATTCTTCATCCAGATAAATGTTAGCCGTCTCGATGGTGATCTTGCCGCCTTTGGGCATGGCGTCTCTGGCGTTGACCACTAGATTTACTATGACCTGCTCGATCTGCCCGGGATCGGCTTGGACTTGGCCCAGTCCGACGCCCGGCGAGGTGCGTAGCTCCATGTCTTCGCCGACAAGGCGCCCGAGCATTCTCTCTATGTTCGCGATGACGGAGTTGAGGTCGAGTACCTTGGGCTGGAGCACTTGCTTGCGGCTGAAGGCAAGTAGTTGGCGCGTTAAAGAAGCGGCCCCCTCGGCGGCCTTCGCAATCTCTTCGACATTCCGAGCGAGCGGATCGGCCTTATGCAGACGTCTCAGTGTGAGGTCGGAGTAGCCCGTGATGACAGTCAAAAGATTATTGAAGTCGTGCGCAATACCCCCGGCCAGCATTCCGACGGATTCGAGCTTCTGCGATTGGCGGAGTTGGTTTTCGGTCTCCTCCAGCCTGTGCCTAGAGAGCACCTGCTCGGTGACATCCACCCCGTGGCAGATAATGCTTGAGACGGTGCCCTCAGCATCTGCCTGTGGCTGGTAGATAAAGTTGATGTATCGTAGCTCGCGTGGAACACCCGCCCCGTCCGCAAACTCTACCGGCATTTCGGTCCCGACGAAGGGGACACCCGTGGCATAAACATTATCAAGCAGTTCGAAGAAGCCCTGCCCTTCCAGTTCCGGGAAGGCGTCACATGCGCTCATGCCGATGATGTCGCGCTGGCCGCCGACGAGATCGTAAAAACAGGTGTTGGCTATCTCAAAGATGTGATCTGGTCCAAGTAACGAAGCGATAAAAGCTGGCGCGTGAGTGAAGATGTCAACGAGCCGTGTCCTCTCCGACTTCAGTTCCGAAAGCAGGCGGGCGCGCTCGGTGATATCGCGCGTTACCGCAAGCACGTAGTGCTGATCGTTCAGGGATACATAGCGGAGACTGATCTCGATCGGAAAGGTCGAACAGTCTTTCCGCCTACCGTTGAATACCAACACCATTGACCCCACCGACTCTAATGTCTGGCGATGCTCTTCCCACGCCGCAATGGTCGCTAGTTCGGTGTTAATGTCAATCACCCTCAACCGCAAGAGCTCGGCGCGCGCGTAACCGAATTGCCGACAAGCGGTTTCATTGACGTCGCTCAACTCGCTGGTACTAGCATTGATGACGAAAATCCCGTCATTAGACTGATCCATGAGCTGGCGGAATAATGCCAAATCTACTACTGCGCGCTTGCGGTCGGTAACGTCGTTCCCGATCCCGATGATTTCGACCAGCTCACCATGCTCGTTGAGGCGGTTGACCGAGTTCCATGACACACACCGCTTCTCGCCACCCTTGCTCGTAAGCGTCATTTCATAATTGACGACCCCGCTCTGCTCGAAATCTTTGAAGAGCTGTTCGACTTGGCGGTATTCCTCACCGGGGTACAAAACGCGCCACCAGTCCCGCCCCATCAACTCCTCCGGCTCATAGCCGGCTACCTGCCGGATGGCCTGGTTGACAAAGTTAGTGGCGCCTTCGGGAGTAATCCCGACGATAACAGTGGGGGCCGCAGAGATAATATGGCCGAAGTATTCTCTCTCTATGCGCAGTGCCTCTTCGGCCTGCTTACGCCCGATGGCCTCGGCCAGCACGTTAGCGACGGAGCGAAGAAAGTTGACATCATCAGTCGTAAATCCTCGCGCGGATGCGGTGTGCGCTCCCAAGATGCCGTAGGCGCGCTCCCGTCCCCGGATGATGACGGTCATGCCGCTCACAACTCCATGGTCGTGCAACAGGGGCGGGCCGCTAAACCGCGTCTCCGTCCGCAAGTCTTCGACAATTACGGGCTCATCGGAAAGCAGTGTGAAACCAGATTGAGATTCTTTAGCGGCGCTGACTGTGGCCTGCCCGACGGGGTATTCTTCCTTCCACCCTACACCCGCCCTTAGTATCAATGCGTCACCGTCCGGAAGTAGCTCCAAAACCTCGCAGTACTCGACTCCGAGCGTTCGCTCAACGAGAGTCACGGCCTCGGCAAACAATTCCTTGAGTTCAGTACCTATCAGAGCCAAGCGGCCAATTTCCGCAACTACGGAGTGCTTTTGCGCGTAGGCTCCGATTGCTTCTTCCGCACGGCTGTGCTCGGTATTTAGTTGAACCGCATATCTGATGGTCCGTTCCAAGCGTGCCGTGGGCGTCTCATCTTTTACCAGATATCCTATCGCCCCGGCCTCCATCGCCTCCACGTCCACCTCGTGGTTACCCTGCCCTGTGAGCAGGATCATCGGCGTGGTCAGGCCGGATTGCCGGGCCTCGCGAATTAACTGCACCCCGGTGTGTTCGCCGAGATGATAGTCCACCAGACACACGTCATGATCCCCGCGCGCGATTACCCCTAAGCCTTCCTCATAGGAGGGTGCCCAATCAAGCGCATACTTGCCGACCTTTACCTCGGAAAGCAACTCGCGGGTGAGGATGTAATCATCCTCGTCGTCGTCGATGAGGAGCACTTTGATCGTTTCAGTCTTCATTTCGATAGCTCTTCCTGTCGGGTGAGATCAACGATCATTGATGACGGCAATCATTGAGCGGTGAAACATATGACTTGATTCATAATTGCTTCTATCCGGGAGGACTACGCCTCGATCATCAGATTCGCACTTTCGGCGACAAGCGGTCTGGAGAAATAATACCCCTGCCCGTATTCGCAGGAGAGCGCGCGCAGTTGCGCGAGTTGCTCGACTGTCTCCACTCCTTCAGCCGTCACTTCCATCCCCAGGTTGTGCGCCAGTTGAACTATCGTTGCCACGATCTCAGAGCTCTCATCGTCGGCTCCCATCCGGCTGACGAACAGGCGATCGATCTTCAACTCATCGACCGGGAAGCGATGCAGGTAACTGAGAGATGAATAACCTGTCCCGAAGTCATCGATGTGCAGTTTGACCCCTAGCTCTTTGAGTTGCCCGAGCATGGCGGTGGCCACTTCGGCTTTTTCCATCACCGCGGTTTCCGTGATTTCCAACTTCAGACTGTGTGCATCAAGGCCAGTCCGCTCCAGAACACGTTCGATCTGCTGAACCAGGTCAACTTGCGAAAACTGCTTTGCCGAAAGATTCACGCTGATCGTTAAAGGCTGATCACCTCGCCACCCGTGCTGCCACTGGCGCAACTGGCGACACGCTTCGTAGAGCACCCATTTGCCGATCAGCAAGATCTGCCCCGTCTCTTCGGCTTTCGGGATGAAGTCGTTCGGCGGCACGAGCCCGCGCTCCGGATGCTGCCAGCGGATAAGCGCCTCGAAGCCTGTGAGCCGATTGTTCTCCAGAGACATGATCGGTTGATAGTGGAGGCAAAACTCTTTGCGCTCGACTGCTAGCCGGAGGTCCATCTCCAGCTTCAACTGCGCTACGACGCTCACGTGTATGTTCGGGTTAAAGATCTCGGTTCGCCCGCGCCCTAATGCCTTGGCGCGGTACATTGCCGTATCGGCATCACGCAGGACTTCTTCCGTCTTTTTATATTCCGGAGTTGAGAGTGCGATGCCGATGCTGATCGTGGTAGAGACATCTCTCCCTCTGAGGTGGATAGGCAAGCCGAGAGAATTGTGCACCCGGTTAGCGACATGGATCGCATCACTGATGCTATTAATATCGTTCAGGAGGATAGTGAACTCGTCGCCACCTAACCGTGCGACCACGTCTTCGGGACGCAATGTGGTTTCGAGCCGGCGCGCGGTGGCGACTAGAAATTCATCAGCGATCGTGTGGCCGAGGCTATCGTTGATGGTCTTAAAGTGATCGAGATCGAGAAATAACAACGCATACAGGTAATTACCGTGCCGTTCAGCATGAGCGATAGCTTTCTTCAAGTGCTCGATGAACAGGGCGCGGTTCGGGAGACCCGTCAGCATGTCATGGAACGCTTCATGGATGATGCGCCCCTCGATAGCTTTGCGGTCCGTGATGTCGCGGATGTCGCATTGAATGACCTGATGTCCATTCTCCTCGTAGCCATTGCTGATGAATTCCACTTCGCGCCTCTTGCCGTCTTTGGTCACGAGCGGTAAATCTTCGTAGCGGATGTAGTCGGTCTCCTGCAATGCTCGAAAAGCGGCGATGCTGGCTTTCTTATCCTTCACCAACCCGATCTCCCAGAGTTCCTTCCCCACGAGTTCGTCGCGCGAGTAGCCTAATAACTCCACCATGAACGGGTTCGCGTCGGTGATTTTTCGAGTGGCATGGTTTAGGATAAGTATCCCATCGCGGGCGGTCTCAAAGAGCCGAAAATAACGATTTTCGGATGCCCGCAACTTCTCCTCAGCCATGGCGTGCTCAGTGACGTTGAGGTGCATGACGACCGCACCACCGGCGCCGATTTCACTGAAAGGTCTCACCAGCATCCGAAACCATCTTTGCTCCAGTGGAGAGTGGCAGGGGTAATCCATTTCAAAGTGCCCGACAACTCCCGTGAGGACATCGCGGATACCTGAGATTGCCAGTGCGGCATCGTCATTCGAACTTTCGGGCCGGGGTTCGCAGGCGGCAAGATAATTGCTGCCTGCGAAATCATTATCAATGGCAAACTTCTTCCACCCCTCGTTGACCGCGATGATCTGACCAGTGGAATCCACCAGCGCGATGTTTGCCGGAAGCGCGTTGAGGATAGAGGCCTGCTGCTGTGAGAGATGGCGATAAGCCTCTTCGCTTCTGCGTAAATCTTCTTCAATATGTCTGCGCTGGATGATGAAGCGGAGTGTCCGTTCGAGGAGTGCGGCCCTCGTCTCATTCTTGACCAGATAATCCGCCGCCCCGGCATGCATCGCCTCTATGTCAAGGCCGCGGTCACCCTGCCCGGTCAGCATGATCATCGGGACATTACAACCGCTCTTCTGCGCCTCGCGGATGAGTTCCACCCCGGTGCGCTCCCCGAGATGGTGGTCGACGAGAATCACGTCGTGCTCGCCACGCGTGACCGCTTGCAAGCCTTCCTCGTAGCAGGAAACCCATTCCAGGTCAAATCCGCCCTCAATCTCGGAAAACAGTTCGCGGGTGAGAATGTAATCATCTTCATCGTCCTCGATGAGGAGGACTTTGATCGGTTCAGTCTTCATTTCCGTAGCTCTTCCTGTGAGGGGAGATCAACAATCTCGAACCAGTACCGGCCCAGTCCCTTCATCAACTCGACTAGGCCATCAAAAGTCACCGGCTTGCTGATGAACGAACTGGCCCCCGAGTCGTAGCTGCGGTAGACGTCCTCCTCGGCCTTCGATGTGGTCAGCACCACGACGGGGATCTGCCGCAGGTCGGGGTCCGACTTGATCTCCAGCAAGGCTTCGCGCCCGTCCTTCTTCGGCATATTCAAGTCGAGCAGGATCAGGCCCGGACGGGGCGCTTCGGCGGGCGGGGCGTATTTGCCCCGGCGATGCAGGTAATCCATCAAATCCTCGCCGTCGGTGGCACAATATATTTCATTCGACAGGCGGCTCTCGGCCAGAGCATCGCAGGCCAGCATGCGGTCTTCCTCGTCGTCATCAACGAGCAGAATGACGATCGGTTTGTGTTCGTCTCTCATCACACTTCCACTTCCTTCGGTTGTCTGACCGGGAGGGTGACAATGAAGGTCGCGCCCTGCCCCGGACTACTACGGGCCGTGATCGTCCCGCCATGCCGCTCGACTATCTTGCGGCAGATGGCGAGACCTACTCCGGTCCCCTCGTATTCGCCTTTCTTGTGCAGGCGCTGGAAGACGGTGAAGATGCGGTCGAGGTACTTCTCGTCGAAACCGATGCCGTTATCTTCTACGAAGATTTGACAGAGTGGCGGGGCCAGAATGCTCTCGTCTATGGATTCGTGGCTTGGCTCGTCCAGATTTTGACTGTAGATGCGGACGACGGGCGGAACCCCAGCGCGATAATACTTGAGGGAGTTGCCGATCAGATTCTGTAGCAGTTGCCGCATCTGCAGGGGGTCGGCATTTATGGTCGGGAGTTCTTCAATCTCGACACGCCCGCCGGTCTGCTCGATGCGTGTCTCTAAATCGGCGCTGACCTCGCTTGCGATCACACCCAGATCTACGGGGACGAAAGGCTGCGCCTTAGTCTCAATTCTGGAGAACGTCATCAGGTCGGTGATCAGGGTCTGCATTCTGGTCGCCGCATTGAACATTCGCTGGAGGTAATCTCGACACTCTTCATCGAGCGATGCACCGGCTTTTGTTTTGAGCCGGTCACCGAAGGCCAGAATCTTCCGCAGCGGCTCTTGGAGGTCGTGGGAAGCGACCTGCGCGAAATCCTGCAACTCGCGGTTGCTGCGCTCCAGCTTGGCGGCGTAGAGTCTTAACGTCTCCTCGACCAGTTTGCGGTCAGTGATGTCCTCAATTGCCAGGAGGATCATCGTCGCGCTGCTATCTTCAGTAACGACCTGGCGGGCGTTTAGCAAGATTACCCGCCGCCCGACGCGCGGGAACTCATGCACGACCTCGAAGCCGTTGAACTGCGTGCGCTCGGGGAGGATATCTTCGAGCAGCGTTCTCAGGGCGGGAATGTCCCACTGCCGGTCACCCAGTTCGTAGATGAGGCGGCCTTCCGTCTCCTCTCTCGTGACACTGAATGTTTGGTAGAAGGAGCGGCTCGCGCCCTTCACGCGCAAGTCAGAATCGAGGACGATGAGCGGTTCGCGCACTGTCTCGACGATGTTTTGGAAGTAATCGCCAGGCTTTAATAATCGATTCTCGGGCAATTCCAGATGAGAGTTTTCAACTAACATGTTAGCCCCTTCAGCTATCAGCAAGAAGAATACTTAGAGGGTGCATTCAGGTGGTATGTATTGGGAGATGCTGTGCTCAGGCCGCGGGAGGCAGACGAGGTCGGAGTTATAGCCAAATTCACTGTACAGTAGATTCTGTTTGGATACTAATTCAAATCCCGCAAACCTGCTCGCTGAAGTTGATGAGCGCTACGAATGGCAATGGCTCTATGTGGCGACACATCCTCGGACGGGGGCGTCTTCTGGTTGATCTTGCCGCGACTAGATGCCGATTGTGTGCAAGCCTTTCTTGATGAGTTTGTACAAGAGCATGCAAAAGCCGGTAAGCGTATCCTTTGAGTTTGGGACGGCGCGCCCGCGCATCGCGCCAAATCATTGCAAGTTCCAGAACGAACCTCTGTCCTCGGCTTGTCAGCCCACACGCCAGAGTTGAATCTGAGCGAGAGAGTCTGGCCATTGATCAAAGAAGGTGTCACTAATCGAGCGTACGAGAGCCCTGATGAGTTAGAACAGCAAGTCTGTTCACGTTGTCAAAAGATTAGTGCCGGACGCTCTCATCAAGCCGCAGAACTCTCAGGCTGCCACCGCCAATCACGTATTTCCGGCATGTCATCGCCGTGTTGACAGATGTATTGCCTGTGTTCGAGGAGTTTGTCGCGCATCAGTTGTTTCGCGTGCGCGCCGATATTCGCTAACTTTGGGACGCGCTCAATCACGTCCATCACGAGATGGAAACGATCTAAGTCGTTCAGCACCACCATGTCGAACGGCGTGGTCGTAGTTCCTTCCTCTTTGTAGCCGCGAACGTGAAAATTGTGATGATTCATCCTCCGGTAAGTCAGACGGTGAATCAGCCACGGGTAGCCGTGAAAGGCGAAGATGACGGGCTTGTCTGTCGTAAAAAGAGAATCGAAATCTTTGTCGGAGAGACTGTGTGAATGTTCACCCATTGATTGCAGCGTCATCAAGTCAACGACATTCACCACGCGCATTTTCAACTCTGGAAACTTGCGTCGAAGAATATCCACCGCCGCCAACGTCTCCAGCGTCGGCACATCCCCGGCGCACGCCATCACCACGTCCGGTTCGAGGCCATCGTCATTGCTCGCCCATTCCCAGATGCCGACTCCGGCGGTGCAATGCTTCACCGCCGCGTCCATGTCGAGATACTGCAATGCCGGTTGTTTGCCCGCGACGATGACGTTGACGTAATTGCGGCTTCGCAAACAGTGATCCGTGACGGAAAGCAATGTGTTGGCATCCGGCGGCAAGTATACGCGGACGACTTCGGCTTTCTTGTTGATGACGTGATCGATAAAGCCGGGGTCTTGATGCGAGAAACCATTGTGATCCTGTCGCCAGACATGGGAGCTAAGCAAATAATTGAGTGAAGCGATGGGTCGCCGCCACGGAATGTGGCGCGTCGTTTTCAACCACTTGGCGTGCTGGTTGAACATCGAATCAATGATGTGGATGAAAGCCTCATAACAGTTGAAGAAGCCGTGACGCCCCGTCAGGAGATAGCCTTCGAGCCAGCCCTGACACAAGTGTTCGCTCAAGACTTCCATCACCCTGCCGTCGAGGGAGAGATGGTCGTCGGTCGGCAAGATTTCTCCAGCAAAGATGCGGTCAGTCGCTTCAAACAGTGCGCCCAGCCGGTTGGAAGCGGTTTCATCTGGCCCCATGACGCGGAAGTTTTTATTGTCGAGATTGAAACGCATGACGTCGCCGAGAAACTTTCCCATCACGCGCGTCGCTTCCGCTTCAATTGTCGCAGGCTTCAGCACCTCAACCGCGTAGTCGTGAAACTCCGGCAACCTTAAATCTTTGAGTAGCATTCCACCGTTAGCATGTGGATTAGCTCCCATCCGCCGCGTGCCTTGCGGAGCCAACTCTGCCAACTCCGCCATCAACCTTCCGTTCTCGTCAAACAGTTCTTCGGGTTTGTAGCTTCGCATCCACTCTTCGAGTTGCCGCAGATGTTCGGGATTCTTCGCCAACTTGTCGAGCGGTACTTGATGCGAGCGAAACGAATTTTCAGTTGGCAAGCCGTCAACAAACTTGGGTCCCGTCCATCCTTTCGGTGTGCGTAAAACAATCATCGGATACTGCGGGCGAGAGGTGAATCCGTTTTCCCGTGCATCTTTTTGTATCGCTCGTATCTCCGCGATAATCTTATCCAATGTCGCCGCCATGATCTGATGCATCGTTTCGGGATCATCGCCTTCGACAAAATAAGGCTTGTGGCCGTAGCCGACGAGAAGACTCGTCAACTCCTCTTTGCTCAAACGTGCGAGCACCGTCGGATTGGCGATCTTGTAGCCGTTTAAATGCAGGATTGGCAACACCGCACCATCGCGCGCCGGGTTCAGAAATTTATTGGAATGCCAACTCGCGGCAAGCGGTCCCGTCTCTGCTTCGCCGTCACCAATGACGCATGCGGCAAGCAAATCAGGATTATCAAAGACCGCGCCGTAAGCGTGAACAAGCGAGTAACCTAATTCGCCGCCTTCGTGAATCGAACCGGGTGTCTCCGGCGCGACGTGGCTCGGAATGCCGCCGGGAAATGAAAACTGCTTGCACAGTTTCTTGATGCCCTCGGCATCTTGTGTAATATCGGGATAGAACTCGCTGTAAGTTCCTTCAAGATAAGTGTTGGCGACGACGCCAGGACCGCCGTGTCCTGGACCAGCGATGTAAATCACATTCAAGTCGTGTTGCTTAATCACGCGATTGAAATGGACGTAAATGAAATTTAGCCCCGGCGTCGTTCCCCAATGGCCGAGCAGACGCGGTTTGACGTGCTTGATCGTTAAAGGCTCACGCAGCAGCGGATTGTCGTAGAGGTAGATCTGTCCGACGGAGAGATAATTCGCTGCTCGCCAGTAGGCGTTCATCAGTCGCACT
>JACDEG010000560.1 GCA_013816505.1 Pyrinomonadaceae bacterium
GAGACCTTCAGCTTTGTGCGATTGGTGTTAGGACTCACGGCACCTGTGCAGGAGAGGTTGCGGTCATGGCTCGACGAGCATCTCGGGAGTGTCAAGAAACAAGAGTGAAAACCTTTCCGCAACGGAGTTTGATAATTCCTTTCACTCTTGGAACGATCACAAAACATGTTCCTGATGAAACGACACTGATTCCAGACTCTAAATTTGAAATCCAATCAGAATTCCAACGATTGATTTTTATGCCCCCTGAACTTGATCGCGCGACGGCGAACGCCCTACTCGGTTACTTTCAAGATCGAAGACAGTCGGTGCTCATTCTGACGCGCGCGATTGCGGAGATTGAGTCGCCGTCCGGCGATTTGAATGGGAGTCGCGGCATCGTCGAACGATTGGCGGAAGAAGCGAAGCAAGTCAAATGTGTCACTGGTATCGAGCGTGTCCCGGCTGCCAATGACTATGGTGAGCACCTGCGCATCACAGCGTTCTCGGACGGTGCATCGGTTGGGGACGAAACGATTTTAATGATTGGTCACACCGATACGGTGTACCCGCTGGGCACGTTAATGAAACGTCCGTGGCGCGAAGAACAAGGTCGCGTCTATGCGCCCGGCGTTTTTGACATGAAAGCCAATTGCGCGCTGGCAATCGAAGTTCTGCGCGCCTGCTCCGCGCTGTCTTTGAAACCGCGCCGACCCGTAGTGTTGTTATTAACCTGCGACGAGGAGACGGGGAGCTTCAGCGGGCGCGCGTTGGTCGAAGGGGAAGCGCGCCGCGCGGCGTCCGTGCTCGTCCTTGAACCACCCGCGACCGGCGGTCGCGCCAAGACGGGACGCAAAGGGACGGCGGGCTATCAGATCACCGCGCATGGCCGCGCCGCGCACGCCGGTCTTGAGCCGGAGAAGGGCGCGAGCGCGATTCTCGAAATCGCCCGCCAGATTGAGCGGTTGCACGCGATGAACGATGCGTCGTGCGGCACGACCGTCAACGTCGGCGTGGTGTGCGGCGGCACGCGCTCGAACGTCGTCGCGGCAGAGGCGCAGGCCGAGGTTGACGTGCGCTTCACCACGATGGCCGAGGCCGAGCGGATCGAGCGGGAGATTCTAAATCTTCTTTCGTTCGACGAGCGGGTGCGAGTGTCAATCGAGGGTGAGGTTAACCGCCCGCCGCTCGAACGAACCGAACGTGTCATTGCGCTGTACGAGCAGGCGCGTCGCGTCGCGGGGAAACTCGGTTTCGAGTTGGGCGAGACATCCGTCGGCGGCGCGTCGGACGCCAACTTCGCGGCGGCTGTTGGGGCTGCCGTGCTCGACGGACTGGGGATTGACGGCGACGGGGCGCACGCCGACCACGAGCATATCGTCGTCGAAGACATCGCGCGGCGCGGAGCACTGCTGGCGGGATTGATCGTGACGTTGTGAATTTTGAAGTGAGTTGGAAATCGGAAAATCTTCTCACCAGCATACTCCTCGAAGGAATGAAGAAAGTCGAAAATGATTACTCATCCGTCACAAAAAACTTGTTCGAGCTACACCTACCACAAGGGAATGATGCCAATGCGTTTTAGTCGAATCATCATCGCGTTCTCTCTATCCGCTTTCTTGTTTGCGTCGAGCCTCACTACAGTCTCGGCGAGGATGAGTAATCAACCGTTGGCGGTGACACTCGCTTCGCGTGCTCCGGTGCGCGCACGGCACGGGATGGTCGCGTCGACTTCGCGCATCGCTTCGGCGGTGGGAGTTGACGTGATGAAGCGGGGTGGGAACGCGGTGGACGCGGCGATTGCGGTGGCGTTCGCGCTGGCGGTGACGTACCCGGCGGCGGGCAACCTCGGCGGCGGTGGGTTCATGATGATTCGCTTGAAGGACGGGCGCGCGACCGCGATTGATTACCGCGAGATGGCACCGGCGGCGGCGACGCGCAATATCTACCTTGACGCTAACGGGAATTTAATCAAAGGCGAAGGCTCGTCGCTCGTCGGCTATCGCGCGGCAGGGGTGCCGGGCACGGTCGCCGGGATGGAGATGGCACTCAAAAAATACGGCTCGCAGAAATTATCATGGGCCCAGCTTGTCGAACCGGCGCGCCGCCTTGCCGCCGAAGGCTTCCCGGTGAGCCATTCGCTCGCTCGCTCGTTGCGCAGCACACGCGAGTTGCTCGAACTCTACCCCGACACGAAAAGGATTCTGCTCAATGGCGGGAAGTTCTTCGAAGACGGCAATACCTTGCGGCAGCCGGAGTTGGCGGCGACCTTCGCTCGTTTACAGCGAAGTGGCCCGCGCGAATTCTATGAGGGGCGGACGGCGCAGTTGATCGCCGCCGACATGAAGCAACACAGCGGGCTGATGACGCTTGAAGACTTGCGCGGTTACGTCGCGAAAGAGCGCGAGCCGGTGCGCGGCAAATACCGTGAGCACGAAATCATCTCGATGCCGCCTCCGTCTTCGGGCGGTGCCGTCTTGATTCAAACGCTCAACATCCTCGAAGGCTTCGACTTGAAACAACTCGGATGGTCTTCGTCAGAGCGTTACCACTTGACGACCGAGGCGATGCGGCGCGCCTTCGCCGACCGCGCCGAGTACATGGGCGACTCCGACTTTGTTAATGTTCCGGTCGCTGGACTGGTAGATAAAAATTATGCCGCCCGGCTGCGCGAGACGATCAAGATGGAGCGTGCCTCGACCAGTGTGGAGGTGCGCGCCGGCCAGCCCACCGGGGCCGAGTCGGAGGAGACGACGCACTACACGGTCGTCGACGCCGAAGGCAACGTCGTGTCGAACACCTACACGCTGAATGGTGGCTACGGTTCGGGCGTGATCGCGCAAGGGACAGGCGTGCTACTCAACAACGAGATGGATGATTTCGCGGCGAAGCCGGGCGCGCCCAATATGTATGGATTGATTCAAGGGGAGCGGAACGCGGTCGCGCCAAAGAAGCGCCCGCTGTCGGCGATGACTCCGACGTTCGTGCTACGGAAGGACGGCAGTTTCTGGTTCGCGGTCGGCTCGCCCGGCGGCCCGACGATAATCAACACGGTGCTGCAAGTCATCAGCAACATCGTCGACTACGACATGAACATTCAACAAGCGATTGACGCGCCGCGTATTCATCACCAGTGGCTGCCGGACGAAGTCGTCTACGAGCCGTACGGCCTGTCCGCCGACACCTCGCGCGCGCTCGAA
Organism: Pyrinomonadaceae bacterium; assembly: GCA_013816505.1. Lineage (GTDB taxonomy): Bacteria > Acidobacteriota > Blastocatellia > Pyrinomonadales > Pyrinomonadaceae > JACDEG01. The sequence goes on from JACDEG010000560.1 coordinate 3,180, forward strand.
CAACGCGGCCACAAACTAACGGCACGTGCGCGCTACATGGGCGACGCGCAAGGCATCATGGTCGAAGAGAAGACCGGCGTGCGGCTCGGCGCGAGCGACCCGCGCAACGACGGCGCGGCGGTCGGATACTGAGTGCTCAGCAGTGACAGGTAAATGGTGACAGGTGACAGGAAGATCAATGTTGATGCCAGATGGCGCAGACTTTCAACTTCGGGCGCGCTTGTGTGGCCTGGCAGGAGGTGATGACCGTAGCAGTACGCTGCTGGCTGTCCCCTCTTGTCACCTGTCACCTGCCACCCGTCACTCTTGAGTCAGTTGCTCCTTCTGCTGATGAAAATACTTTTTTTATTACGGCATGCGAAGTCGAGTTGGAATGATTCGACTGTTCGTGACTTCGACCGTCCTCTGAACAAGCGGGGACAGAAGGCCGCGCCGCTGATCGGTCGCTGCCTGCGCAAACGAAAGAAACCGCCCGACCTCGTCATCAGTTCGCCCGCCGAGCGTGCCCGGCAGACGGCCGCGCTCGTCGTCGAGGCGGCGGGCATCAGCGCCGAAGTGCGATTTGATGAACGCATCTACGAAGCGAGTACGGATTTACTGATGACCGTCGTGTCGGAATGTGATGAAAACGCCGACGCGGTTTTGCTGGTCGGACACAACTTCGGCATTGAGCAACTGCTCGAACGTCTGACCGGGGAGGTGCGTCACATGCCGACCGCCGCACTCGCCCGGATCAATCTGGATATCGAAAGCTGGCGAGACATCCGCGACCGTAGCGGCGTGCTCGACTGGTTCATGACACCCAAAGAGATTGATAATAGATGACCGCGCATTCATGCTAACTGACTCAAGAGTGACGGGTGGCAGGTGAGAGGTGACAAGAC
>JACDEG010000116.1 GCA_013816505.1 Pyrinomonadaceae bacterium
GCGATTGAGAGTTGCCGATTGCCAGCACAGCAGCGCGAGCGTGCCGAAGCCGAGCACAAGTCCATAGGGGCGCGCGTCATAGGCATGAAAGTAGCCTCCCGAGACAAGCGGAAAAATCGCGGCAAGCAGCGCGCAAAATTTCGACGCGCGGCGGGCGACGAAGATAAACAGACACAAGCTCATCACCCAGAAGCCGAGCATCTCCGGCAAGCGCAATGCAAGATTGTTGACGCCGAACAAGGCGAACGAGGCGCGCGTAATCACATAGAAGAATGGCGGAGTCTGCTCGCCGCCCGCCATCAGTGCCGCCCACACATCAGCCATCCTCGGTAGCCGCGCGATATAGTAGGTATAAAGCTCATCGTTCCACATCAATTTTCGTATGGTGAGCAGGTAAGTGCTGACCCAGTACAGAATTGACAAAGCGCCGAAGAGCAAGAAGCCTCTTTTTTCGAGTTTAGCCGCGAATGCTTCTGCCGAGTGCACACCTTGTTGTAGTAAGTGCATAAACAACACGTCGGAATTTTTAATAGATTGTGAGCGCGGTTTAACTCACCTTTTCACCGCGACAAATCTTTAAGGTAGATGAACGTTTCAACAGTGAGGGCACTATCGAAGAAATGTTCTTTATGATTTGAGAACATCTTTTTCAAGGTATACGTCTGACTGATCGTGATGAAGTTTTTGTTCGTCGTTCAATCTCGCAGACGATTCGTTGTTTGTGATGAGCTTTGCTTGCACGCGCGTTTCGACTTTCTTTCTAAAATCGCGCCGCCCGCGCCAGACGTTCCAGATCGTGCGCATCAATGCTCCGAAATAATTGGGCGCGACCTTAACAATCTTGAAAGACGACGCGCCCATGTCCGGTGCGCGGTTGATCCACGAGATCGGTACCTCCTCAATGTCGTAGCCGGAAAGCAGTGGCTTCAGGCCAGTCTCCATGTTCGCAGCAAAGTGCGGCTCTTCGATTTCCAATTCCTTCAGAATCTCGGCGCGGTAAAGCTTTAAGTTGTTTGAGACATCACGCACGCGGCTCAAGAGCATCAGCTTGACGAGCAAGTGGAAACTGCGGTTGCAAAGAATCTTGAAGAACGAATAGTTAATCAGCACTGATTCATAAGAGAAGCGGCTCCCGATAGCGCCATCTCGCCCCGCCGCGATGCTGTCAAACAGATCACGGAACTCCGGCAGAATCAGCACGAAATCGCAATCCATCGTCAGGATATAGCGACCCGTCGCCGCCCTATACCCATCGCGCAGCGCACGTCCGACACCGTTTGGCGGTTGCCGATTAATCAGCTTGACGCGCGGCTCGCGCGCGGCGACTTCGTGCGTGACTTCGGCGGTGCGGTCACGGCTATTGTCATTGACGATGATGATTTCGTGAATGTACTGATCGTATGTTTCAACGAGCGCATGAACTAAGCGCGGGATGTTCATCTCTTCGTTGTGACACGGAATCACGAACGAGGTGGAACCAAACAACTCTTGATGCGTCGCGAGATTAACATTGCGCCGGCGCGCCCTACCAGGTTTGACTAACCAGATGTAGAGCGTGCCGCAGAGGTCACGAATTACCGGCGCGTGTTCGAGAATAAATGCGGTTGATTGGACCGCGTGGATCAGCGAACGCGGTGTCAGAGGGTGAACGATGTCGTACGGAATAACTTCGATGTGCGTGAAGCCTTGATGCGAAGCTTGCTTCATCAATTGAAACTTGCGCATCCCGATCTGACATTTTGCATCGCCGCTCCAACGACCGAGCGGGCGAATCGTGTTCTTTAAAAAGACTTGCGGGTTCCAGTGATTGGCTTCAAAGAAAAGCAACTGCCCACCTGGCTTGAGCAGACGATAGAGCGCCGCAAGGTTCTGCGCATACTGGTCATGACAGAGGATCGCCGTCCCGACGACATAATCAAAACCCTCCGCCGGAAGATCGTTAAGATTGGTGACGTGAATGATTTTTGTATTTGGTAAGTTCTGCGCGGTGGCTTCGGCGGCTAAATCCTCGTTGAAGACGGCGGCGGTGATGGGGCTTTCGCCTCGCAACGTCGTCGCTATATGTTCAGTCCACAAACCGCTACCGGCGCCGAGTTCAAGAATCGACTCGCCCGGCAATACGTGAAAGCAATGTCGCACGGTGAGTGCCCGCCAACGCAGCTTCACTGGCGAAGTTGCCGGATAGCGCCGCCAGTAAGCTTCCCGGCTACGCTCCATTTCACGCAAATTCTGCTCAAGCGACATTAAGTACTTCTCTCTTAAACCCAGCGCTCTGTATTATTGTCGAAAATCTGCTGAAGGATTGCACGCAGATCATATTGCAGACGCCATGCCGGAAAGTGTTCGCTAAATTTGCCGGTGTCGCTAATCCACCAGATGTGATCGCCATTGCGATTCGATTCCGCGTAGCTCCATTCGAGTTTCTTCTCTGTAATCTCTTCGCAGAGCGCGATTGCTTCAGTCATTGAGCAGTTGCAGAAGCGCCCGCCGCCGATGTTGTAAACCTCACCGACGCGCGGCGCACGATAAAAGTGATAGAAGGCATTCACCAAATCCTGACTGTGAATGTTGTCGCGCACCTGTTTCCCCTTGTAGCCGAAGACGGTGTAAGGCGTGTTCGTCATCACACACTTCATCAAGTAAGACAGAAACCCATGCAACTCCGTGCCTGAATGGTTCGGGCCGGTCAAACATCCGCCGCGAAAACATGCAGTTTTCATCCCAAAGTAACGCCCGTATTCCTGCACCAGCACGTCAGCCGCGACCTTCGACGCGCCGAACAGCGAATGCTTTGTCAGGTCAATGCTCATCGACTCGTCAATGCCTTTTCGGTACTTGTGCGTCGGGTCAATCTCCCAGCGTGTTTCTTGTTCGATGAGTGGAAGTTCGTTGGGACGATCCCCGTATACTTTGTTTGTTGAAGTAAAGATGAAGACGGCTTTCGGAGAGAATTGTCTGGCAGCTTCAAGGAGCGTCAGCGTGCCGTTGGCGTTGACCGTGAAATCCGTGTGTGGATCGCGCGCTGCCCAATCGTGTGAAGGCTGTGCGGCGTTATGAATCACCAGGTCGACGTCGGAACCATACTCGCGAAAGATGTTGTCAATCGCGCTTCGGTCACGAATATCCGAGTCGTGATGAATGTATGTCGCATGATCGCGGACGAGCAGATCGCGCTTCCACTTGGTTGAAGCGGCTGCGCCAAAGAAACGGCTACGCATGTCATTGTCAATTCCAATGACATGAAACCCTTGTTGACAAAAGAATTGCGCGGCTTCGGAACCGATTAGCCCGGCCGAACCGGTAATGACGACAGATGGCATTAAATAATCTCTGTGTTACGTTCATTATTTCAACCCGCTCGAATGTTCTTTCGAACGTCTGTGTATTGGAAGGAGTTCGTTTGTAAACTACCAATCGTACTTATCTTCCAACATGAACGCCTTCTTCTGAAACCACGACCAGAGACAAACTGATAACTGTCTGGATGAACAGTATTAACTTTACTGTTCATCCAGGTTTGAGAAGCTCAGAAGTGCGGCCATTTCACGAGATGAGCTCTTCGTCAGGCGCCCGCCACTTCGGTGGAGACGCGTTCCCACTCTTCGTAGAGGGCGCGCAGTTGCGCTTCCGTCTCGGCATACGCTCGATTGACGCGCTGCAAACGCGCCTGGTCGCGTGCGACTTCGGGCAGCGCCAGTTCGCTCGTCAAATCCTCTAAACGCTTTTCCGCGACGCCGATCTCCGCTTCGACGACACCCGCATCACGCTCGCGCCCTTTCGCTTTCTTGACGTGACGCACGCCGTTCGTTTTGCGTTCGTCCGTTTTCGCAGACGTTGCTTTGGCTGGCGAGTGCGGCTTTGCGGTGCGCTCAGCCTTTGCTTGCGGCGGCGGCGACGGTTCGTGCAGCGATACCGTTTTTGATGCGGCGACTTTGATGGGGTTCGCATCTTGCGCAGCTTTCCAATCGTGGTATTCGGTGTAGTCGCCGTCGTAATGCTCGGCGCCGCCCTCGCCGTCGAGCGCGAGAATTTGCGTCGCCACGCGGTCGAGGAAGTACCGGTCGTGGCTGATCGTGATGATCGTACCGTCGTAAGAGTCGAGCGCTTCTTCCAGAGATTCGCGCGAAGGGATGTCGAGGTGGTTCGTCGGCTCGTCGAGGACGAGGACGTTGACGTGCGAGTAGATCAGCTTTGCGAGTGCGAGTCTTCCCTTCTCGCCGCCGGAAAGGTCGCCGATGTGCTTGTAAACGTCGTCGCCTGTGAACAGGAATTTGGCGAGGAAAGAGCGCAGTTCACCCGCCGTCGCGCTCGCGGGTGCGACGCGACGCAGTTCCATGATGACCTCGTTGCGGTCGTCAAGGTCATCGAGTTGCTGCGCGTAATAGCCGACCTGCACGTTCGTTCCCCAGCGCACCTCGCCAGCGAGCGGCGGCAGTTTACCGAGCACCGTCTTAACGAACGTCGTTTTGCCCGCGCCGTTCGGACCGATGACGCCGAGGCACTCGCCGCGCCGCAAGGTGAACGTGATCTCGACCGCCAAAACCTTGTCGGGATAGCCGACCGACGCCTCTTGAACGGTGAGCACGTGCGTGCCCGCACGCTCGACTTTCTGTAAACGGAAATCACCGGACGACTGGTCGGCGCGAACCCCTTCGACGCGGTCGAGCTTTTCCAGCATCTTGCGCCGCGACTTCGCCTGCTTGGTCTTTTGGCCGGCGAGGTTGCGGCGGATGAACTCTTCGGTTTTGGCAATCAGGTGTTGCTGGTTATCGTACGCGCGCTGCTGTGCCTCGCGCCGCTCTTCACGCTCGACGAGGAACGCTGAGTAGTTGCCGGTGTAACTGACCGCGCGTCCCTGCTCAACCTCGATGATGCGCGTACAGGCGCGGTCGAGAAAGTAGCGGTCGTGGCTGATGATGATGTACGCCGCTCTGTAAGTCGAAAGAAATTCTTCGAGCCACTCGACCGCCGCAACGTCTAAGTGGTTGGTCGGCTCGTCAAGCAGCAGCGCATCCGGCTCGGCAAGCAGCAGTCGAGCCAGGCCGAGACGGTTCTTCTGCCCGCCGGATAGAAACTCGGTCTCCATCTGCCACGTCTCGCGCTCGAACCCCAGCCCCTGCAGGATCGCCTCGGCGCGCGCCGCATACTCGAAGCCGCCCTCGCGCTCGAACTGATGCTGCAAATCGCTGTAACGCTCCAGCACCGCGTCGAGGTCGCCGTCTGCTTCGGCCATGCGATGTTCGAGCGCATGCATCTCGTGCTCGATCTGCTGCAAGTGGCCGAAGGCGCCGAGCGCCGCTTCATGCACGGTGACGCCTGGCTCGAAATGAACGTGCTGTTCGAGCAGTCCGAGGTTGAGGCCGCGCGCGCGGACGACATCGCCGCGATCCGCCGCTTCTTCGCCGCTGATCAAGCGAAAGAGCGTCGTCTTGCCTGCGCCGTTACGCCCGACCAACCCCACGTGCTCGCCCGGATTAATCTGTATCGACGCGCCGCGCAAAATGTCCCGCGCGCCGTACGACTTATAAATATCCGAGAGACGAAACAACATAAAATCATTTTTCCCCGCTCGTCACACGATAGAAGCGGACGCGTTAGCCACCAGAGGCATTCGCGCCCGCCCTAAATCATTTGCCCTCCGCTCGCCTCACAACAAGCGCACATGCACCGCATTACTTGCCCTGCGGGGAAGACGCCGGAGGAGTCGCGGCGGCGGTCGCGGCGGTCGCTGCCGGTGACGGGTTGACTGCCCCCGCGGGCCGCACGCCGCTCAAATTGTTCGGGCTGTCGAGCATACTCTGCGCCAGGTTGTTGACGACCTTCGCGTCATACATCGCCGTCGCGACCAGCGCCGCGCTGAGCAACGACTGACGCTGGTTAATGAGCGCCTTCTTGATATCTTCGCGCACACCGGGACTGTCGAGCGTCAGGTTCTCACTTTGTAGCTGCTTGCGGGTAAGCTTGAAGATGTAGAATCGGCCGGTCGGGGTGCGCTCCGGCGCGGTGATGTCGCCGACCTGCATCGAGTTAAAGAAACGGTTGACCAACTCAGGCGACAGGCCGCTCTGCTTTAGCTGCTCTTCAGAAAGAAAGCCGAGGTCGCCGCCGCGAGCGTTGCTCTGTGAATCTTCGCTTTCGGCGCGGGCAACCTGCGCAAAGTCACCGCCGCTCTTCAATCGCTGGTAGATGACATCCACCTTCTGCTTTGCCTCAACCTCGCTCTTCGCGTCACTCTGCATCCCGTTGTCGGCAGGGTCGACCATGATGGTTGCTAAACCGACCCCGCGTGCGTTGACGAACGACTCCTTGTTGTTGTTATAGAAATCCTCAACCTCTCTGTCAGTGATGCTGATCTTACTGAACCCACGGTCCTGTAATTTCTGAACGGCGATCTGTTTGCGCGCCACTTCACGTAGCGACTGCTCCGTCTGGCTGCTCTCGCGGAGCATCTTTTGATACTCCTCGTCAGTCATACTCGCCTGGGTCTTCTGCGCGTTGATGGCTTGGCTCACTTCATCCTCAGTAGGAAGGAGCTTCTCTTTTTCGGCGCGTTGAAAGAGCGCCTGCTGTTGAATTAGTCCGTCGAGCACCTGCAAGCGCGCCGCCGCGAGTTGCAGTTGCGACATCTGATTCTGCTGGCCGGCAGCCTGCTGGTTAACGAGGCGGTCAACCTCTTCGAGAAGGATGTTCTTACCGTTGACGGTAGCGGCGACAGCGGCGTTGGCGGTGCTTTCCTTGCCGCTCGCCCCATTGCGGTTGCAGGCGGTGAAGGCGGATGCAAGTGAAACCACGAGGGCGATCATGACAATGCGTTTACTAAGTCTATGCACTTTGGCTTTCTACTCCTTCGACTGTTCTGGGAAATTCGACGACGTGTCCTCGGCTGTGATGCGCCAACGACGGACAGCGCGGCTTGACGTTAAGTTAATGGGTTTGCTATAAGCTTTTGTTTCGAATGCGCACCGCCGCCGTCACTATGATGGATCAGTCTTACGCGGCCTGCGCCTTTTTAATGCTCGGAGGTATCAACAAGTAGTCATGGCTAAAAGATGCGAAGTCTGCGGCAAAGGCCCGCAGTTCGGGAACAACGTTTCGCACGCGAATAACCGCACGCGCCGTCGTTTCAACCCCAACCTGCAATCCATCCGTGTCCAGCGTCCACAGAGCAGCGACGCGCTCCGTATGAGAGTATGCACAAGCTGTATCAAAGCGGGCAAAGTCGCCAAGGCTACTTAACGAAAGCGAAGGACGCGGAGTTGTGAACAGAGAGGAGCATTCCTTACTTTACAATTTTCCGCGTCTTAACCTTTCTCACACCTTTTCCGTCATCACCAAAGCGATAGCCTCGATTTCAACCCGCGCGTCGCGGGGCAGGCGCGCGGCCTCGACCGTCGCCCGCGCCGGCTCCTCCTCCTTGAAATAACGACCGTAGACTTCATTCATCGCGCCGAAGTCGTTCATGTCGGCGAGAAAAACGGTGGTCTTCACAACCCGGTCGAGACCTGTTCCGGCGGCTTCGAGCACCGCCGTCAGGTTGCGCAAAACCTGATCGGTCTGCGCCGCCACGTCGCCCTCCACCAACTCACCCGTCCGCGGGTCGAGCGGGATTTGACCTGAAGCGAAAACAAACCCGCCCGCCACCACGGCCTGCGAATACGGCCCAATGGCATGCGGTGCATTCCTCGTGACAATGATCTGCTTCATTGTTCGTATACCCTTCATTTTTAAGAGCGAAACAAACCGCGTATCTTAACCAATCTTTCCCTTTTCGGCAACGCACGGAGGTTAGCGATTGCTTAGCGGCGGCGAACCAGGCACGTCTTTGTCGGCGGGCTCGCGCGACGAACGCTTCGAATCAGCATTACTGATGTCGAGTGGTTGTAGATGGGTGCGCGACGGGTGACGGGCCAGACATTGACAGCCGAGCGGTTTGGAGCCTTCGGTCAATTCCAACTTCAGGCGACGCCATGCACACGCTCGACATCGATCACTCCGGGTACGTTCCGGATCGAGCGGATCACGCGGTCCAGGTGCTTGACGTCAAAGACCTCGACCGTCACCTCGATGCGGCCCCGGTTATCGGGGGCGACGGTCGCGCGCGCGTCGCGGATGCCGGTCTTCATATCGGAAATCGCCCCGGTGATTCCGGCAATCATCCCAGTGCGGTTCTCCGTGATGGCGAGAAGTTTGACCGCGTAAGACGACTCATCGGTCCGCCCCGCCCATTCGACGCTGACGATGCGCTCCGGGTTAACCATCAGTTGCTGCACGTTCTTACAGCGCTCGGCGTGGACGGCGACGCCTTTGCCGCGCGTTACGTAGCCGACGATCTCTTCACCGCGCACCGGATTGCAGCAACGCGCCCGCGCGACCAGCAAATCGTCGACGCCGCGCACCACGATGGAGTCGTCGCCGAGCCGGATCAGGCGTTTGACGGCTTGCACGCCCTCGCGCATACCACTCCGCAGGCGCGACTCTTTCTTCTGATCGAGTTCGGCGAACTTGTCGGGGCCGAGATACTTGGCGATGACGGTGCGCGGGACGGTCTTGCCGTAGCCGATGGCCGCGAGCAGATCATCGACTCGCCCGTAACCGTATTCGTTGGCGATGCGCTTGAAGTCGCCGTTACTATCGCTGAGAAGTTTTTTCGGCGAGAGTTGGAACCGCGCGGCCTCTTTCTCGAAGAGCTTACGACCGATCTCGATGGACTCGGCACGTTGCTGCTCCGCGACCCAGTGGCGGACGCGGTTGCGCGCGCGCGTGGTGACGACGAAGTTCAGCCAGTCGCGCGACGGGTGCGCGTTCGGCGAGGTCAGAATCTCGACCACGTCGCCATTCTGAATCGCCGTCCGCAGCGGGACGATGCGCCCGCCGATGCGCGCGCCGGTGCACGTGCTGCCGACCTCCGAGTGGATCGTGTACGCGAAATCAACCGGCGTTGCGCCGCGCGGCAACTGAATGACTTTGCCCATCGGGGTGAAGGCATAGACGTCCTTCGGATACAGATCGAGTTTCAGCGACTCGAGGAAATCCCGCGAGTCCTTCACCTCCTGCGACCACTCGACGAGCGAGCGCAGCCACTGGAACGCCTCGTCGTCGTCGCGCGCGCCGCGCTTGCCCTCCTTGTACTTCCAGTGGGCGGCGACGCCCTCCTCAGCGATGTGATGCATCTCTTCAGTGCGGATTTGCACCTCGAACGGCTGGCCCTCGGCGCCGATGATGGAAGTGTGAAGTGACTGGTACAGGTTGTCGCGTGGGGTCGCGATCCAGTCCTTGATGCGCCCAGGCACGGGCCGCCAGATGTTGTGAACCACGCCGAGCGCGCCGTAGCAGTGGCGCACCTCGCTCGGCGTGATAACTCGCGCCGCGACCAAGTCGTACACCTGGTCGAGTTCGATCTTCTGGCGCCGCATCTTCTTCCAGATCGAGTAGAGACGTTTGACGCGCCCCTCAACGCGGATGATCGGCACCTCGGCCTCGTGCATCTTCTCTTCGATCCGCGCCGTGACGCTGTGGAGGAAGGCTTCGTGCTCGGGCCGTCGCCGTTCAAGCTGGGCGGCCAACTCGCGATAATCTTCCGGATGCAGGTGCTGGAAGCAGAGGTCTTCGAGTTCGCTGCGCAGGCGCCCCATGCCAAGTCGGTGCGCGATGGGTGCGAAAATGTCAAGCGTCTCCTGCGCGATGCGGCGGCGTTGATCCGGGCGCAGATGGCTGAGCGTCCGCATGTTGTGCAGCCGGTCGGCCAACTTGACGAGCACCACACGCACGTCGTCGACCATCGCGAGCAGCATCTTGCGCACGTTCTCGGCCTGCTGCTCCTCCTTCGACTGATTGCTGATGTGGGCGAGCTTAGTCAGTCCATTGACGAGGTGTGCGATCTCGTCGCCGAAGTATTGGCGGATCGTCTCCAGGTCGACCAGCGTGTCTTCGACCACGTCATGCAGCAGGCCCGTCGCCACCGACACTTCGTCGAGTCGCATCTCCGCAAGGATGTTGGCGACTTCGAGCGGATGCACCAGGTACGGTTCGCCCGAAGCGCGCGTCTGCCCTTTGTGCTCGCGCGCCGAAAAGAAATAAGCGCGCCGCAGCAGATCGAGGTCAGCCTGCGGGTGGTGACGACTAACTTTTTCGACGATCTCTTCGATACGGATCATAAGAGAGACGGAAACCCGTTGACGAGGTTAGATGCCGGAAATGCCCTTTCGGTTTCTGGCGACAGACTCGCGGTCTTTGGCCATCCAATTATGGCCTTGTAATTATAAGAATAGGTGATGCCCGACACGAGTGTCGAGCATCACCTAAGAATCTCTGAAGGTGGGCGGCGAATGTGGACTTGCGAATCACCGCGTCCGGCACGGATGGGGCGCTTTAGCTGGCTGGCGGACTAGGAGACTTCTTCGCTGCTTCTTCTTCCTTGCGACGTGCGGCCTCTTCACTCAGACGGGTGTGCACGGCGAGCGCTGCCTCGGCCTCTTTGTCGTACCGCGCCTTTTCGTCAGCCTTGTTCTCCATCTGCGCGAACTTCGCCATCTCGCGCAACAGGTTTGTTTTATAAGACCAGGCTGACGGGTTATTCTCGTTAAGGCTGATCGCCTGGTTGACCAGTTCCAACCCCTTCATGGCGCAGTTGCGGGCTTTGTCAAACTCGGATTGATCCTGTGGCTTCTTATACTGGATCAGCACCGCGTCCGGTTTCTGAATCGTCTCTTTGTTGTCTTTCTGCTCGGTGATTTCGTAAGAACAATTCCATTCTTTGCTGGCCAGCACCGTCATCGCGTCAGAGCGCTTCTCCTTCGGAGCGGCTTCGAGATTGGCGCGCTGCATCAGCCACTCGCGCTCCTTATTCTCGTCCTTCATTTGGCGATAGATAACCGTCACGGCAGTGAAAGAATTATCGTCGCCTGGGTTCCTCTCCATGACCCTCTTATACGCTTCAATCGCGGCCTGTCCCTTGGTAAGGTTTTCGGGTGTGTCGACGCCGGGGCGGTACTGTGCGTGGATGGCGCGCGCGATAAAGAGCGGGGCGTTACGCTGCGAAGGATCGAGTTGCTCTGCCGACTCGAAATGTTTCTGCGCATCGGCGAATCTTCCCGCTTTGTAAGCCGCGGCGCCTTCGTTCAATTGATTTTTCGCGCGGATGCCATTGATCACCCCGCACCCGGAAGTTACAGAAGCAACGACCAGAATCAACACCGTAAACTTGGTCTGAGAGAGTTTCATTGACTTGATGGCTCCGTGAAATTAAGAATGTGATTGAAGATGTACCACTTGACAAATAACAACTCCGCCATCAACACCGACAATAATCATGGGTGATGATGGCGGAGACTGAATCGTTTATGGGTCGAGTAATTCCGTCTGCAAGCCGACCGGATTTGCGCCGGCACCTTTGACGGCATCGATTACTCTGACGACCTCGCCGTATTTAAACGTCTGCGGTGCTTTAATGAAGACCGTCTTTTCGATCCGCTCGTCTGGAGAGAGTTCGGGCCGGTTTTCGTAACCGGGCTTCCAGTCGCTTTTCTCGCGCCGCTCCTTAAACTCCTGCGCGAGCAGCGCCGCAATCGGCCCGGTGTCACTGACCGAGCCTTCGGCGACCTTGTCGGCCCCGCGCGTTAAGCTCACCCTAAAATCCTTACCGATGGCGACGCTCAACGTGCGCGGGCTGAGCTTGGCGTTCTCGTTCAACTCCTCGCTCTTTTCCGGCACAAGCGTTTTGAAACGGCTTGGCTTGAGCGGCGTGATGACCATGAAGATGATTAACATCACCAACAGCACGTCGATGAGCGGCGTCACGTTGATGTATGGAACGGCTTTGCTGCCGCCTTTACTACCTCCACTCATTCCCATACCTTAAATCCTCCGTGCGAGAGCGGACGCTCCTCCGAATGTATCCGGTTAAGGAAGAGCGCCCGCGCATTCATTCAAACATCATGACGGTCGCTTGAACGTCGACCGTTAGGAAGCAGGGGCGGACGCGGGCGCAGTAGCACTCGACGGCGCGGCGTCTTTACCCTTTTTCTTGTCGGCAACCAACCCGATTTGGTCGATCCCAGACTCGCGAACCATGTTGATCAGATCGACGACCGCACCATAGTTGGCGTTGACGTCACTGCGAATATACACGATCCGGTCCTGGGCCTGCTTACTCTCCATCATGCTGTCGATCTTGGTCTTGATGTCGGCCTTGTCGATGCGTTCTTTCTTGAAATAAATCTGGCCATCCTGCGTCACCGCCAGCACCACCGAAGACTCTTTGATGATCGCCGGGTCTTCGTCGGGGTTACGCATTTCACGCGGGAGCGCGACCGAGACGCCCTGTTGCAACAACGGCGTGACCACCATGAAGATGATGAGTAACACCAGCATCACGTCCACCATCGGCGTGACGTTGATTTCGGAGTTATAACTACTGGTACCACCGACTGACATTCCCATGACTTTATTCTCCTCGCCTGCGTAATTCTTAATGGCGGGCGGCAGTGCCGGCTGACGACGAATACGTGTCTGTGCAGCCGGCCTGCTGCCGCGCCTTCGCTCTCGGTGTCGACTACGGCTTCAATTGGCGCGTACGATTCTTCAGGAAATAGTCGATCAACTCGGAAGCGGAGTTATCCATCTCGACGATGAATCCGTCAACCTTGCCCATGAAATAATTAAATAGCCACACTGCGGGCACCGCGACCGCGAGGCTAAAGGCGGTCGTAATCAGGGCCTCGGAGATGCCGCCGGCGACCGCGCCGATACCCGCCGTCTCAGCGTTCTTCATACCCTGGAAGGCGTTGATGATGCCGAACACGGTTCCGAACAGTCCGACGAACGGGGCGGTCGAACCGATGGTCGCGAGTCCCGACAATCCGCGGCGGAACTCGGCGGTCTTGATGGCGATGGCGCGTTGCAGCGCGCGCTTCGACGCCTCAATCTCGTCGCCCGAAATATCAGACGACTGCTCGTGTGCGCGAAACTCCTGCAAGCCGGCGTTGACGACCATCGCGAGGTGCGACTTTTTGTGCTTGTCGCTGATGTTGATGGCCTCTTCTATGCGGTCATTCTTCAGCGCCTGGGCGACGCGTGGTGCGAACTCGCGCGACTGCTTCTTGGCCGCTGAGTACGTTAGAAAGCGCTCCACCATGATGGCGATTGAATACATCGACATCAAAAGCAGGATGACAACCACAAAGATTCCGACGGCGTTCAAGTGCTTGATCATCTCGGTGAGAGAGAACACGTCTGCCACGTTCTCGCCGCCGGCGGGCGCCGCTTCCTGTAGAAACATGAGAAAGCCGAGAGCTTTCATTCCGAAGAGACTGGTTAGAATTGTCACGGTGAAATCCTCCAAGAAAGTTTCAGTTACGATTATCGCGAGAGCGCTTAACACATAAGGGGCACGACCGCAAAAGAGTAGGCTCCACACACCGCGTCCCCCGCGCCCAACTATTGCAGCACAAAGTTGTAGGTGATGACGCCGGAGACTTTGACCGGCTGTCCCGAAAGCAGCGTCGGCGAGAATCGCGCCTGTCGCGCCGCGCCCACCGCCGCCTGCTGAAGAAGCGGGTGACCGCCGACCGCGCTGGCCGAGATCACTTTGCCGGTTTCATCAACCACGATTTGCACGGTCACGGTGCCGGAGGCACGCGCGGCCTTGGCGATTGGCGGGTACACCGGCTGCGGCTTGCTGATCGCTTTGCCGTTTAAGACACCGCCGGAGATCGGCGCGGTACGCTTCGGAGACGGTTTTGGCGGCGGCGGATCATCCGCTACATTCACGACCGGGCCGACCCCGCTCCCTGTTCCGCCGCTACCGGTGCCAGGGCCAACCGGGCCGACATTAGCGG
>JACDEG010000561.1 GCA_013816505.1 Pyrinomonadaceae bacterium
CATCGCACACACCGGCTCGGTTCTCTTTGTGTCTAAAGCGCGGTACAGATTCCACCATCCGCTCCGGTCAGAGACGAAATAGAGCATCCCGTCCGGCGACCACTCGGGCTGAAAGATGGACTCACTTTCGCCGCCGGCAATCTTCTCTGGTTGCTTCAGGGATCCGTCGGCAGCCAATTCCCCGACCCACAACTCGCAGCCGTCCCAAGGCATGTTTGGATGGTTCCAAGCAAGCCACGCGAGACGTGTCCCGTCAGGGCTGACGCGCAGTGACGAATAGAAATCGTGGCCGGAGATGAGCACCACTTCCCCGCCACCCTCATCACTGCGGTGCATAACCGAGTCCCCGTCCGCACCGCTTCCCGCCACGCGCCTGGCATCATCCCCGTAGCCGTCAAGCGGCAGGCCGACAATCGAGTTGACGGCCTCGCGCCCTGCGTCCGTGTGATCCTCGCGCACCGCAATCAGACGCTTGTGCTGCTGGTCGATGACGGCGTCGGCGTAGCGCCGATCAACCCCAGCCAGTGTCATCGGACGCGGCTCGGCGTCGCGCCCCTCGACGCAGTACAAACGTTGGTCGGCGAAGTTCGAGAAATACACTTTCCCGTCGGCGACCGCGTAGCTGCCCCCACCGTACTCGTGGGCGCGCGTCCGCACATTGAACGGCGCCGGCATCAAGTCTTCCTTCACGCCGTTTGGTGAACGCCGCACAACAACCACACGGCCCCCTTCGGCGGGTCGAAGCTCCGCCCAGTAAACATCGTCGCCGTCGATCATCACCTGACCGAGGCCGACGGTGCCGGAAACAATCAGGTCGGATGTAATCGGCGATTTCCACGAACCGTAAGGTGAAACTGATTGCTGGCTCATTGATGTTCTCATCTGCTGCTGCTGTGACGTTGACCGTGATTATAAAATTGATTGGCCGATTCTTTACTGAGTGCGTTCGAGCGGTGGCGCGACCGCGCAGAAGTCTTCGTTGAAGCGTGCGGCGTATTGATTAAGCAGTTCTTTGACGCGGTCCAACTTTGGCGAGCGGACAATCAGGCCGACGTGGTAACGCCTCTTGATGCGGTCAACGATCTCCGGCTCGGTATAGGCCGAGGTGTCTGGGTACTCCTGCCGCGCGAGTGAGAGGACGATCCCGCTGTATTCGTTGCGTGTGGGTCGGGCTTCATAAGGCGCCTCGCCGTTAATCAACTCGATCTTCGCCCACTCGCGCCAGAGGTTAAGGCCGCTCGCGGCTTCCAGCGTTTCGGCGATGTACGCCCCACCGACGCGCGCCCCGACTTCGAGGAAATAGAATTTACCGTTCGCGCGGCTCTTGATGAACTCGGCGTGGGCGGTGCCGCGCTTTAATCCAAGGCACGTCATCAAGCGGCGGTTCATGTACAGGAGAGGCTGATGATCATCCGTATCGCGCTCGACCGAGTGAGAGATGAACACGCCACCCTGATGCGCCACATCCATCGGCGGCCGCCCGTAGCAACTGACACCCGCGAAAACCACCTTCCCCCTGTCCACCAGAGAGTCCACATGATAGACATCTCCGTCGACAAAGTGTTCAAGCAGATAGTTCGGCGACTGCTCGGCGATCAACTCGCGGCCGTCGAGCGCGTCGATGGCGCGCCACACTTGTTCGCTGTCATGCAGTTTTTTGATTCCCACGGCTGAAACGTCGGAGCGCGGTTTCAGTACCCACGGCGCCGGCACGCGACCCATGTACTCGCCCAGGTCGTCGTAATTCAGCGCGTGAACAAACTCCGGTACGCGGATGCGCGATTGACGTGCGCGCACGCGCATCGCCAGCTTGTCGCGGAACAGGTGGGCCGCAGTAACGCCCATGCCCGGCATCCGCAAGTGTTCGCGAATCATCGCCGCCGTCAGCACGTCATACTCTTCAAGCGCGACAAGGCGGTCGATCTTCCGCTGGCGGGCGAGCTGACCGACGATGTGCGTCAAAAGTTCAGGGCCGGCGGCGTCCGGGACCGCGACGATTTCATCAAGGCTCTCACGCGGCCAGTCCTCGTGCAGATTCTTTTCTTTGGTGATGAGGACGACACGATTCCCCTGACGCTTGCACTCGCGCAGGAATTCGACTCCTTTGAAGTAACTCGCCAGACAGACCACGTTCAAGGGGGGACGGTTTGATTCGGTCACAAGCTGTCTCTCACTCTTGATAAACTTCGGTGAATTATCAGCCGACGGCGAACGAAACTTTTTATCACAACGGCGGGAAAAGAACGACCGCACAACTCGCCGCCTGTGCGACCAATTGTGCGGTCTCATGATGCCAGAAATCTTGTCGAGAAAGTAAGCGGGCCGGCGTCGACTTAACGAACGGGCATGATGTAAAGAAGTTACTGACGTGCCATTGTAATTCTAATAGATGTTGAAGGAGTATTCGATGACCGCGTACTGCGACACCGGTCGCCCGTCCTTCTGCGCCGGCTGGAACCGGATCGACCGCGCCGCCGCGATCGCCTTCTCCGTCAACCCGTCCGGCAATCCCTTCACCACCGCGATGTTCGTCACCTGCCCTGACGACGCTAACACCAATCGCAACTTCACCGTCCCCATCACGTTGTTCTTCCGCGCCTCTTCCGTGAACCCTGGCTCCGGCTTCGACAACAACACCGCTTTCCGCGTCACCTCCCGCGGCTGGAACGTCCGGTCGTAACCGCCACCACCACCACCAGGCCCGCCGCCACCCTCGTTTCTGTCGCCGCCACCCGTGTTGCCGCCTCGTCCAGGCCCGACTCCACCGTCCTCGCCGCTGCCCACGCCGCCGCCTTTGCCCGTCCCGATCCCGCCGCCCTCGCCCGGCCCACTACTCGTCGCCGTCGTCCGCGACTTCGGATCTCCAAACGCGATGTCCCGACTGTCCGGCGGAAACAACGCCGGGTCGGCGTCAATCGTCGGCGTCGTCGGCAAACTCGGATTCTTCACTGTCGGTGGGCGCGGGTTCGGCGGCAGTATCTGCGGCATCAACTGGGCCGGTGGTAACTTCCCGAAACTGGCCGGCAACTGCTCTTGTCGCCCGCCACCACCACCACCCGCCGCCTTCTCCTGCTTCGGCTTCGAGCCGCCGCCCTTGCCCTTCGCCATCCCGGCGGTGCCAGGGTCGGGCGTCGGCTGCGCTTCCGGGATGTCGACCATCCCGACCAACTCTAATTGATCGTCGACGGCCGCCGCGGCGCGGGTCGTCAAACGACTGCGGCTGAAGCCATCCGCGGCCCACACCACGCCGATGATGGCGAACATGGCGACAAAGGCGGTCATCGTTGCGAGGGCGACATTGCGCTGCGAGAAGGTACGCCAGAAGAGCGTGCCATAAGCGGCGGCGGTGCGTTGAGCAAAGCCTGCGGGATCGCGTTTGAACTCCGGCCAGGTGAGTTGGGATTCGTGGCGGACGCGCTGCAACTCGGTGGTGAGGCGGCGCGTCAAGCCAACATCTTCGAGCATCGTCAGGTGATACTCTGCCCGCTCCGCTCGCGGCGGATTACTCCCGACAGCAGTTTGACCGAAGAACTGCGCGTGCGTTTCCGCGGCGAGGCGTCGGTGCAGTTTGGTTTCGTAGCCAACCCAGTAACTTTCATTCGGCAGCGCCGCGTCCGCCGCTTGATCGAACGCGTCGAGCGTCTCGGTCATTGACGTGTAATGGTCATGACAGCTTTGACAGTTTTTGACTTCGGCGAGGAGGCGCCCTTTGTGCTCGGAATCAATCTCGTTGAAGAGCATGTCGATCAGCCTTTCTTTACTTAGTTCACAGTCGTGCATGATTCACTTCCTTCCCGGTCAATGATTGTCGCCTGCCGCCGCCGGGACGCGGTCTTCGGCCCCGACGCCGAGGTGCTGCCGCAGTTTCGCGACGGCACGAAACAAGGATTTTTTAATCGTCCCCGTCGAGCACTCGCAGGCTCTGGAAATCTCTCCATAGGTCATGCCTTCGCGGTGCTTCAGCAAAAAGATCAAACGCTGCTGCGGAGTCAATTCACCGAGCGCCTGCATCACCCGCCCGACGAGTACCGTCC